>JAYFRN010000007.1 GCA_034925865.1 Oscillospiraceae bacterium
GCTCTTATGACTCTCAAGGATTATGATTATACGGATGGTGCGGTTAAGCTTTATGAATTGGGGTTTTTATTTAGCGAAGCGGCCAGATTTCCCACTGCAGAGCTCAGCATATGGGAATGCCCGGGTTCTGACGGTCGTGTCATTGTTTCGTTGACAGATTACGGAGAACGTCTACTGACAAAGGAAGAATCCGCGGAGATCAGGGCAATCTACGCGAAAGCCCATGAAGCCGCGAAATCAAATAACGAGACTTTTTTTAATCATAAGTCACAACAACACCGCCTGCTGCCCGACGGAATCATCTCATTAAGTCATGGAAAATACGATATTGGATTTTACGCTTTTACCTCCGACTTAATAAGTCCCACATTTTGCACCATTATTCCGGGATGTCCGGAAGAAACCTCTCAAAAGCTTTTCTGCTTTGGAAATAAATATGATTTCTTCATATCAAGGGATGACGGAAATACCGATATACCCAAATGCAGTCTTTATCTCACGAAAGGAATCTACTGTAATTATCTTTTTAACGGATATACGCCCAAGGAGGCTGTCGTTAAGATTGTTACCGGCAAATTCGAGGTTTTGTCGGCAGAACAAAAAAGCCCGACGCAATTTCTGCTGACGCTTTCAGATAATTCCGAATATGATTATGCTGTATGCAGAGTTAACGGTTTTATATCAGATTACGGCTGCCTTTTGCCGCCCTATCCGTTAAGCTGGACCAAAGAGGATGTTTTTGTTGTTCTGCTTATGAAAGACGTGAGCCGTGAAGAAGCGCTTAAAGCCGCGGAAGGTTCAAGTTTTGAGTATTGATTATGTACAAAATATGTATATTCCGTCAAAAGCTCTTAAGCTCCGTTCACAAAGCGCAAGCGGTTAAAAATATTTTATGCAAAGTGACTAAAAAAGGCGATTAATATTTGGGGAAATAAACTCTTTCATTTTTCTCTTTTTTCTGTTATATTAGTATAAAGCAAAAAATCAGAATGTTGTAGTGCTTTTTATACACAGGAGGACATATATGGCAAGTTTATCATTGAGGCATCTGTATAAGAAATACCCGGGCGGCGTTGTCGCTGTCAAGGATTTCTGCCTCGAAATCAAAGATAAGGAATTTATTATTCTCGTCGGACCTTCCGGATGCGGAAAATCCACAACGCTCCGTATGATCGCCGGCCTTGAAGAAATATCCGAGGGCGAGCTCTTTATCGGCGACCGTCTTATAAACGACGTTGCCCCGAAGGACAGAGATATCGCGATGGTGTTCCAAAACTACGCTCTTTATCCGCATATGACCGTGTTTGAAAACATGGCTTTCGGACTCAAGCTCCGTAAAACACCTAAAGAAGAAATTAAGCGCCGCGTTGAAGAGGCCGCAAAAATACTCGACATCCTTCACCTGCTTGACAGAAGACCGAAGGCTTTGTCCGGTGGTCAGAGACAGCGTGTCGCGCTCGGACGCGCAATCGTCCGTGAACCGAAGGTATTCCTTCTCGACGAACCGCTTTCCAACCTTGACGCAAAGCTCCGCGCTTCCACGAGAACCGAGCTCACAAAGCTTCATAAGCGTCTCGGCACCACGTTTGTTTACGTTACCCATGACCAGGTCGAGGCTATGACCATGGCATCGCGCATTGTTGTTATGAAGGACGGCGTTATCCAACAGGTCGATTCTCCGCAAAACCTCTATGACCTCCCGGTGAACCAATTTGTCGCCGGATTTATCGGCACACCTCAAATGAACTTCATAAACGGTTCTCTCAAGAAAAAGGGCGAGGATATATACTTTAATTTCGGTACGCATGAGCTTAAGCTTCCCGCCGAAAAGTCAAACAAGCCCGAGGTCCAGGCATATATCGGCAAGGAAGTTGTGGCCGGTCTCCGTACCGAATCCATTCATGACGAACCCATGTATCTCAGCCAGATGTCCGACTGGGTCATCGAAACATATATCGAAGTCACCGAGCTTATGGGCGCGGAAATATTCCTGTTCCTCGTCAACGACGAACAGAATCTCGTCGCGAGAGTTTCTTCCCGTTCCAAATCAAAGGCCGGCGATACAATCAAGGTCGCGCTCGACATTTCCCGTATACATCTCTTCGACAAAGATACCGAAGTTTGCTTCTGCCATTAATTATAATATAGGTTTTGTTCCGGAGCTGCCGCTTATTCTGCGGCGGCTCCTTTCTTTGCATGAGTTTGTTGCTTTTTTTATTTCTCAATGTTATAATAAGTAAACAAGAATCTTTTCCCTGAAAGGAAGCGGTATTCATGTCAAAGTCATACAATGCCGAGATTGTAGCCGTTGGGACAGAGCTGCTGCTTGGCGACATACTCAATACAAACGCGAGGTTTTTATCTAAAGAGCTCGCGCAGATAGGTATAGGCGTTTATTTTCAGACGGTCGTCGGCGACAACCGTGAAAGACTTATCAATGCACTTACACTGGCGTTGAACCGCGCCGATATAGTCATAACCTCCGGCGGACTCGGCCCGACATATGACGATATAACGAAGGAAACGGTATGCGAGCTGCTCGGTATTCCTCTCCTTACAGATGAGGAAACGAAGAAACACATTGAGGAATATTTTATCCGCCGCGGCCGTGTTATGACCGAAAACAACATGAAACAGGCGCTCGTACCGGAAGGCGGAACCGTTTTATATAACGAAAACGGAACCGCGCCGGGGCTGTGTATAAAAAAAGATAATAAAATAGTTTTTATGCTGCCCGGTCCGCCGCGCGAGCTTGAGCCGCTTTTTCTGAAATGCGTCAAACCTATTTTATGCTCGCTGCATACCGACCGTGTTTTCGTATCAAAAACATTGAATATATTCGGAATGGGTGAATCCGCGGTCGAGGCGCGTCTTATCGAATTGATGAAAGCCTCGACAAATCCGACAGTTGCGCCGTACGCAAAGGACGGAGAGGTGCTTTTGCGCATTACCGCCTCCGCCTGTTCAGAGCATGAGGCATCCGCCATGATAGACGCCATGATTGACAAAATCACGTCGGAACTCGGCGAATATGTTTACGGCATCGACGGTGAAAGCCTGCAGAACGTGCTTGTATCGCGTTTTGCCGCACGCGGGCTTACTGTTTCAACGGCCGAATCATGCACCGGGGGGCTCGTCGCGAAGCGTATTACGGAAATCCCCGGATCTTCTCAGGTTATCGGCTGCGGAATTGTCGCTTATTCGAATGACATGAAAATTTCTCTTCTCGGAGTTAATCCGGAAACCATAGAAAAATACGGCGCAGTCAGCGAGCAGACGGCTCGGGAGATGGCCGTCGGGGTACGCAGGGTATCAGGAAGCGATATCGCCGTATCCGTGACCGGAATAGCCGGACCGGGAGGCGGAATACCTGAAAAGCCCGTCGGGCTTGTATATATTGCCGCGGCCTCAGAAGCGGGTGTCGTATGCGAAAAGCTCACGCTCGGAAGGAGCAAAAACGAACGTGAATATGTCCGTTATCTGGCGTCATCCTCCGCGATCGCTTTGGCACTCCGCGTTGCGGATGAGTTTAATGCCGTTCGAGAAAAAGCAGAGCAATTTTAAGATTGACTTTAAAGCCAAAAGATATAGCTTACATTTATTAACTCGGCGATTAAATAATTACCGCTAAAAGTTATCATTGTTTTATGTATAAATAATTATTGCGGAAAGGCGGAAACTGGTATGAACGCAGTCGAAACAAAAGGCTTGACAAAGTATTACGGAAAGCATCGCGGAATCGAGGATGTCACCTTTGAAATCGCGGAAGGTGAAATTTTCGGCTTTATCGGACCCAACGGCGCCGGAAAATCCACCACAATAAGGACGCTGCTCTCGCTGATTCATAAAACAAGCGGCGAGGCGCGCATTTTCGGAATGGACTGCGAGAAGGAAAGCAAGGAAATTTTGTGTCAGATCGGTTATCTGCCCAGCGAGGTATTTTATTATGATAAAATGCGCGCCGCAGATCTGCTTAATTATTCCGCATCCTTTTATAACAAAGAATGTTCTGCCCGTATCAGAGAGCTTGCCGGAATTCTGGAGCTTGACTTGAATAAAAAAATCGAGGACATGAGCCTCGGAAACAAGAAAAAGGTGGGCATAGTTCAGGGGCTTTTGCACAGCCCGCGTCTGATAATACTCGACGAACCGACAAGCGGCCTTGATCCGCTTATGCAGAAAACTTTTTTTGAGTTGATCCGCAGAGAAAACAAAAATGGCGCAACCGTTTTGTTCTCGTCCCATATACTCAGCGAGGTACAGCGTCTTTGCGATCGCGTCGCAATTATAAAGGATGGTCGCATAGTGAAGATTCAGGATATGGCGGAGCTTAGAAACGATGCATGTAAAAAAGTTACGGTGTCGCTGTCTGAAGGAAGCCTTGATGCCGCGGAGCTAAGCGGCGCCGTGAATTTTAACAAGCACGGCGATGAATTTTCTTTCCTGTACAAAGGCGACTGCGGTCAGCTTTTAAAAATTCTTTCGGATAAAAAAGTTATTAACATTGATATCGGAGAACCGGCGCTGGAAGAGATATTCCTGCATTATTATGCTTGAGGAGGCGCCGTAATGAAAGTATACAGCTTCGAACTTAAAAAACAGTTTGCAAATACGCTTGTGTGGATGATTGTGTTGCTCGGCGTGCTTTGGCTGATGCTCAACGGGTTTTATCCGATATTTCTCGACAGCAAGCCCGAAATTGAGGCGATGGTTTCCGCCTTTCCGGAGGGCTTTGCCGCCGCGTTCGGCTTTGATGTCGACGATTTGTTCAGCTATGAGAGCTTTTCGGGAATGGTTTACCTGTATGAGGGCATCCTGGCGGCAATCATGGCTTCAGGAGCAGCTATTGCCGTTTTTGCTCGTGAAAAGCAAAGTAAATGTGTTGATTTCATTATGACCAAGCCGCTGCGCCGTTCGGAGGTATTCGCGCAAAAGCTTCTCTGCTGCCTTACGGTTATCGCCGCGGTAAATATTCCTTATCTTATTCTTTTTTCCGTGGATTACATGAAATTTAACAACGGAAACGGGCCAACAAAGCAAATGGCGCTCAGTATGCTGTGTCTGTTTTTCACTCAGCTTGTATTTCTCTCCTTCGGCATTTTCGCGGCCGTGATCCTGCGCCGTATCCGCTCTGCCTCGGCGCTGGGCGTGGGAATCGGTATGTTTGCCTTTCTTCTGTCCATAGTATATTCTCTGACAGAAAAAGAAATATTCAAGTATATTTCACCGCTTTATTATTTCAGTCCGAATGCCGTCGCGGAAGCCGGAAGCTATGATATACCGTGCGTGTTGACAGCGGTCGCGCTTACCGTGGGGCTTACCGCCGCGGCCTATCTTATATACACAAAAGCCGACATCGCGGCACAGTAAAGTGAGGTGAGTAAGAGATAATGAATATTCTGAAAAAAGAACTGAAGCAAGGACTGAAGCCGTTTTTATTCTGGCTTGCCGGGATCGGATTTCTGATTCTCGGAGGAATGGTAAAGTTCACCGGGGTGCAGGGAGCGGGAAGCGGCTCGATGAGCGATATTCTCGGCAAAATACCAAAGCCTGTCCTTGCCATATTCGGTATGTCCGAGGTCAATATTGAATCCTTCGGCGGATTTTTCTCCGTTCTGCAGTTCTATGCTTTGATCGCCGTATGCTGCTATGCGGTTTATCTCGGCACAAGCTGTGTCCTTCGGGAAAGCGTGGATAAAACATATGAGTTTTTATTTACCAAGCCCTGCGGCAGACTTCACATCTTGTCGATCAAAATGATCTCAGGTATGATTTATCTGGTTTTAATAATTATAATGAGCGGAGTATTCTCATATATGGCGCCTGTCATTTATAATATTGAAAACACCATTTCCGCGGAAATGATTCTTTTCCCGGCGGCAATGCTGCTTATTTCTTTATTCTTCTTCTCGCTGAGCATGGCGTTATCCGCGCTGTTTACACGCTCAGAACGGGCGGTGCAGTCCACATACGGTTTGCTGCTGTTTGCGTATGCTCTTTCGGTTGTATTTGATATGGATACTAAATTTGAAATAGTAAGGTTTTTGACTCCGTTTAAATATTTCCGGTCAAGAGAGCTGGTTTCCGGACAGCTTAATGTCGTATATGTATTTGCGCTTATTCTGATGTCGGGTGTTCTTCTTGCAATTTCCTTCCGCGCCTTTGCGAGAAAGGATTTGATCGCGGCCTGATTAATAAACAAGGTAGACTTTTTCGTGAAAAAGTCTACCGGTCAAAACAAGCAGTTGAGAAATAATAATTTTAATAAGCGGCTATTTTACTTAGCCGCTTATTTTATCGCCTATTTAAATGTGTTATTAACTCGGCATTTAAATAAGCCTTGTTTTACAAGAGAGAAAAACCCATATATCAGAGCCTTTTCTCTCTTTAAGCGGTTATTATTTAAATGCCGAGTTAATAATATGAGTTTTGTGGTTAAATTAATTCAAATAGGAGTAATGTAACCTTTTCTCCTACATCAAGAACAGCTTTGTGTTTACCGATTTCTCCGCTTGGTATAAAGAAGATATCACCCGAAACAAACCTCTCCTTATTACCATTAAAATTTAATTCAAAAGTTCCGTCTAAAACATAACCGGCATGACCACGTAAACACCAATCTGTTTCTATAAAGCCATATGAAAATTCAACCATCCTAATACGTTGATTACCATTAACATATGCTTTATATCGGACTCCAACACCGGCATTTACCCACTCCATTTTCTCAAATTCAATCAGATGATTTTTCATTATGTTCCCCACTATCTTATGTCGTTTGTTTATTATTGTCTATTCCAATTAAAGCTGAAATTATGCTCATGCTGTGAAATTAAAATAATCTTGATAATCTATTTATTAATTCTTCACCTATTATGTTATAATAAATAATATGCTGTATAGTATCTTTTACTTGTTCAATTCCAAGCAATCTTTCTTCTTCTTCATTGCATTCAATCCGTAAAGCTCGTTTAACATTATATTCAAGCCACTTGAGCCTGCCATTATTACTGTAATATAATACCGACCAATCTATTTTACACATTCCAAATATAGCAAAATATGATGATATGAATTGTTCTATGTATTTATAATTTATATTGCAATGCTCATATCCTGACCAACACAATGCCAATTCTAAAAGCTCTAAAAATGGGTTTCCATATTTTAAACATTCCAAATCTATAACGAATGGCTTGTTATTAACCCATAACACATTTTTGACATCCAAATCACCATTAGATATACTTGAAATTACAGGTAATCTCTCATATGATTCATTGCCTTTTGCCTGGCTTTCGATCAGCAGTTTTTTGTGCTGCTGTAACATTTCAACAATCTCAATTGCCTGTGATTTTGCTAAGTTAATATAATAATCCCAATCAATATTAATTTTGCATTTTGTTATACTTTTGTTTGACAACTCTATTTTATGTATTTTGGCTAATAATTCGCCAATGCATTTGCAATGTTCTAATTCAATTTTATTCGAGTTTAAAGCTTTTCCATCAATGAACTCAAATACATAAAAATATTGTCCAGAAATACATTGCATTTTTTTATTATTAAATTTCAAAGCTGGTACAATAGGAATTTCTGCATTAAGTAGTTTTTCTTCTAATTGTTCTGCAATATTATAGTTGTCAAAAACATCAGACCGTTTCATAACCTCTGGATTAAGTAATTTAATTGCATAATCACCTAAACTTGTTTGCACTCGATATATCTTGTGCATAAAACCACCGGAAAGTTTTTCAGGCATACGCGTTAAACAACCTAAATTCAATTCCAAACATATATTATTAAATAAATCATCTGACATTGTTTTACCTCACAATATATAAATAAACTTCTGATTCTTTCATTATTAAAACATCAATTAAATAATATCGTTTTTATAAGAGAGAAAAAACCATATACCAAAGACTTTTCGTTCCTTAATTGGTAATTATATGTATGAAATTATATTGTCTATTCAAATTAAAGCTGAAATTATGCTCATACTGCGAACAAATTAATCTTTTCAATTTCAACACAGGCGTTTTCTTCAAATGACATTTTCACAACCCAAGGCAGGATATTGACCATCGACATAAAATCCTCAAAACCGTATGTATGGTCATAGTAATTTATAATTGTTGATAATGCTGTGCCGTGTGTTCCGATTACTATGCACTTGTCCTTATACTTATTCAAGATTTCATTCAATGCCACTATGTTTCTATGCTGTACCTCGGAAAGGCATTCGCCGTCAGAGAACGTATAATTAAAATCTGCCCATTGCCGCTCCATAAATGAAGTAAATTCTATATTTTCTTTACCCATATTACTATCACTTTTACGTTCACGGAAATCTTCAATGGCTTCTATACGAAATCTATTTTTCTCCGCAAAATTTGCAATAGTATCCACGGCACGTTTGAATGGACTGGAAAAAATGGCATCAACGCTTTTATTTTGCAAAAATTCTGTCACCAAGACACGGTCAGCCATCCCTTTTTCTGTGAGCGGTCTGATTCGACCGTCACGAACGGAATTATCCGATTGCGCGTGTCTGATAAAATATACTGTTGTCATAAACTCTTCACCACTTAATATAAATTATTAATCACGTTTTCATAATGTGATGAAATCGCATTTATCTCTGTATCAATAGTTTTTCCGCATTCTGATAACGGTTGTATTCATTAAAGATATTTAAATAAATATATCTGCGCCACATCATCTTTTCCATTTACACAAGGATGAAATCCAACTGGCGAAAACCCGTTACGAATATAAAACGTTAATGCTCTCCTGTCGTCTGGGTCGTCGGGTGTATCTGTATATAAGCATTCAGCACCACAATCACGCAAATATTTTTCCGCTTCTTGGCATAATAATTTGCCATAACCCTTACTTCTAAATTGCTCTTTCACTTCAAACATACAAATGGTTGCTTTTTTACCAAAGCAAGCTACTTTTTCAAGTCCTTTATCGTATAAAAGATAAATAAATCCAATAGGATTATCATCATCGGAATATAGACACAATGCCTTACCTCCACATAAAAATAAATTTGAAACAAACCTCTTTAACCAATCAACATGTTGTGGATTATTTTCATCATAATGGTCACCGCATTGTACGTCGGATATTTCAAATAAAAATGTATTATAGAATGTATTTTCATCCAAAAATTTAAATTGCATATTTTAATTCACCTCATTTAACAAAAATTATTTTTATTGTTTATTTGTAAGCAGATTATGTAAGCGGTAATTATTTAATTGCCGTTTAATAATCGCTGATGGTAATTCCATATTTATACTCGTTTTGCGTTAAACAGATTAAATGCCGAGTTATTAAAGGACCCTTTTAAAGGGTCCTTTATTTTGCCTTATTGGAATTTAACCGCCGTGCCGTAAGCGACGACCTCCGCGGCCCCCTGCATTATAGATGAGGAAACATATCGGACACCGACAATTGCATCAGCGCCCAAAGCGCCGGCTTCATCTACCATACGCTTGGTTGCCAGAGCCCTGGCTTCATTCATCATCTCTGTGTACGACACAATTTCGCCTCCTACAAGCGTTTTTAAGCCCGCCATAAAGTCCTTGCCGAAATTCTTAGACTGGACAATTCCGCCCTTGACCATGCCGAGAGGAACGCAAGTTTTTCCGGGGATAGATTCAACGGTGACAATAAGCATATATTTTATCTCCTTCAATAAAAATTTTCAGATGTGATCTGATTTTTGCTCAGAATCCCTTTGACAGGGCGTCTTCCGCCGCGTCCTTGGGTATGACCATAACGGGAAATATCTTTTTCAGAAGCAGAGAAACGACAACGGCGGCGACGGCGACGGCGAGGGTTATCGCTTCGCAGATCCATACGGAAATACCGCTTGAAAGAAAAAGAGGTATAACGAAATCTACCGCAAAATGTACACCGAAGCACAATGCGGCTCCTGTCCAGGTTCTTCCCATTACTATGAAATAAGAGAGAATTACAGATAGTGATATCTGAAAAGCAAGCACGAATACTCTTTCAAGCCCGGCGGCAATAAATGATGAAGCGGGAGTATCGCGAAGCGCGGCGATAACGGAATCGTTTATAAGATCGGATGCGGCTCCCGAATTAATCATAATGCTGATGACAAGATTATTTATATATGTCAGTCCGATCAGCGCAATCGATTCTGCACCTCCGTGACCGAGACCGCAGGCAAACGCGCAGTCAAAGCTCAGCCTGTCTTTAAGCAGCCCCTTCAGAATAAGAAGCCTGAACGCCGTTTCAATAAGCGCGGCCGTAAAAGCAAGAAAGATAAAATAAATCAGTTTGTTGCCTTTTACAAATTTGGCAAAGCTATCGGTCTTCCATAAAAGCTGCAGTATTGGAAGGCGTATCACAAACTGGGCAATTATAAATCCGGCGGCGCCTGCGATCACCGGAATTGAAACGCGTTTTCTTGTGCTTCCGAGCCATATCCAAATAGCTATAGGAAGGAGAATCGAAATGACCAGCGTAAAGCAGATCGCGGCAATATTTGACGAGGATATCAATGTAAATCCCTCCATAATACAGTATGTTACTATTATATCATAATATCAGCATATATCAATATGGTAAAGTCTTTCTCAATACTTTATTTTATCGCAAGGATTGACTTATTTTTGAAATATTGTATAATCATATTGTCATAAAAATATTTTTCTGTATTGATTTACGGCTACTTTTATGCCGGATTTTTAAACAGAGCGATTTTATAAAAGCAGCTTTATTCCGCTGAGAATGCTATAAAAATACCAGAACAGGACGGTCAGACTAATGAAATTTTTATGCTACGGCTCTTTGAATATCGACTATGTTTACAATGTCAACCAATTTGTGAAAGCCGGAGAAACAATACCGGCGTATCAGTTTGAAAAACACAGCGGTGGAAAAGGGCTTAATCAGGCGGTCGCGCTTGCAAAGGCAAACGGACGCTATTCAAATGTTGAGAATGTATATCTCGCCGGGAAAATAGCGCAGGACGGAGTTTTTCTCACAAAGGATCTGTCTTATTTCGGTGTTAAAACGGATTATATAAATATTTGCGGAGATAATAATATTCCCACCGGACACGCGATAATTCAGATTAATTCAGAGGGGAATAACTGCATAATCGTATACGGCGGCGTAAACATTTCAATCACAGAGGACGAAGCCAAAAAGGTTTTATCTGGCTTTACTAGGGGAGATTATATCTTCCTTCAGAACGAAATCAATAATATCCCGTATATAATAAGAAAAGCGCGGGAGAATCAAATGGTGATCGTCATGAATCCTTCGCCCGTCACAAAGGAGCTTCTTGAATGCTCGGAGCTGTCAATGGTCGACTGGTTCATACTCAACGAAACGGAAATATATGCTTTTACAGAGGAAAAAGACCCGGTAAGGGCAATGAAAAAGATGTATAAAAAATATCCGAAATCGCGTATTATCCTTACGCTCGGCGCGGACGGCTCGCGCTGTTATGACGGCGAGGATTTTGTGACCTGTCAGGCGTTTCATGTGGATAAAACTGTCGACACAACCGGCGCGGGGGACGCATATGCCGGATATTTCTTCAATGGCATCGCAAACAAAACATCAATTTTTGAAGCGATGAAGCGCGCTTCGCTTGCCGCGGGCGTAACGATCACCCGCAAGGGCGCCGCCGCCACCATACCCTGCACAGACGAGCTGTCCGGATTCGATATGGGTATCTTGTAGGGACAACCCTTGCGGTTGTCCGCCAGCGTTATGATAAATTATTTGTCAGAAAGTTTGAGAAAAAATCATGAAAAAGACTGTTGTTATAAAAGGGATGTCTTGCGCTCATTGTAAAATGCGAACCGAAAAGGCACTGAACGCCATAAAAGGCGTCAAAGCCGAGGTTTCTCTTGAAAAAGGGACAGCGACGGTGACGTTCGATCCTTCCGAAAGCGCGGTGAGCGATTCGGCACTTAAAGAAGCCGTCGAAGCGCTCGGATTCGATGTGGTGTCGATAACGTAAAATAATAAAAGGGAACGAAGAAGGATGATCTCTTCGCTCCCTTTTATTTATAAAATTGATTGTGTAGGGTACGATGCCTTCATCGTACCGTTATATGTTTATTTACATCGTTATAGCGGACAACCGCCGTAGCGGACAACCGCAAGG
The DNA here is from genome assembly GCA_034925865.1 of Oscillospiraceae bacterium. NCBI lineage: Bacteria > Bacillati > Bacillota > Clostridia > Eubacteriales > Oscillospiraceae > Oscillospiraceae bacterium. Next base: position 12,167 of record JAYFRN010000007.1, read on the forward strand.
GTTGTCCCTACGCTCACAATCCCGTTTTCCTATATAATTTATCATTGAGCGCAAGAATCAATAGCGCGGAAAGGTTCGGCAACGCCATAAGCGCATTTAAAATATCGGCGAGGAAAAACGCATTCTTGGTCGTCATAAGTGCTCCGACAAACAGAAGCGCGGAAAACGCGGCGTTAAATGCCTTTTTCCATCGACCGTTGCTTAAAAACGAAAAACATCTTTCGCCATAATAATTCCAGCCGATTATTGAAGTGAACGCGAACAGCGCGAGGCATGATGAAAGCAGAAGCCGTCCCATTTCACCGAGAGTACCTGTAAACGCGAAAAGCGTCACGTCAAAGCCGTAAAGCCCCTGTGTCCATGCCCCGGTTATGAGTACGCACAGTCCGGTAAGTGTGCATACGATAAAGGTGTCGAACAAAGTGCCGCTCATTGATACAAGACCCTGTTCTCCAGGTGTTGCCGAGCCCGCCGCCGCCGCAATAGGCGTGCTGCCGAGCCCGGCTTCGTTTGCGAATATTCCGCGGGTGATTCCTTTTGCCACGGCATCTCTGACCAGCGCGCCGCCGAAGCCGCCCGCCGCAGCCGCCGGAGTGAACGCGCTTTTAAATATCAATGAAAAAGCGGCGGGAATAGCCTCACGATTCATGATAATAACCGCGACAGATGCAAGGATGTAAAGCCCGCCCATGACCGGCACCGCAGCCGCGGAAAACGCGCCGATTCTTTTTATACCGCCGGAAAAAATGGCATATCCGGCCGCCGCAACGATCAGACCCGAGACGAGACGTACCGTCGGAACACATTCTCCGAATATATAAACGAAAGAGAGACATTTTTGATCAAATATGTTTTGCGCTGCAACAGCCACCGAATTTGACTGCGCGGCACATCCGATTCCGAAAAGCGCGGCGCATGCGCCGAAAAACGCGAACAGCTTCGCTCCTGTACGCGCGGCACGCGAATCGGAAAACGCCTTTGATATATAAAAAAACGGACCTCCGATAATTTGTCCGCTTCTGGTTTCTCGGAATTTGACCGCCAGAAAAGCTTCGGCGTATTTTACAGCCATGCCAAAAAACGCCGCGGCCCACATCCAGAAAAGCGCGCCGGGACCGCCGGTTGTGAGCGCGGCGGACACTCCGACGATATTACCGGTCCCTATGGTGGCGGAAAGTGAGGTGCAAAGCGCACGGAAAGGCGCGATTGCCGCTCCGTCTTTATCCGAAACAGAGCCGGAAGATCCGAAAGTAAGCTTAAGCCCGCACGCCAATCCGCGCATCTGAATAAAACGGGTGCGAAAAGAATATACCGCTCCGCAGATCAGTATAAGAGCCGCGAGCGGCAAAAAAATATATGATTCGGTGTTCGTCATTTCACGCTCCGGAACAGGCAAGTTTTTTATTTATTACAACTTATATTCCGATGCGCGGCAAATATTACTTTTTCTGAAGATTCTGAGTGCTCTTTTTCACAAAAAGCTTCATTATCACCGTAAATATAGCCATCTTTACCGTGACAAAATCTTTTTCGCTGCTTTTCGCGTCAGCAACAGGGATCTCTCCTGAGATCAGCTCATTTATAACAGCGATGGCCTTTTCGGTTTCTTCACAGAATTTATCGTAAAGTTCTCCGACGCTGCGAGTTTTTAGATTGTGAGACATGAAGTCTCCAATCTCATTTATTGAGTATACCTGTTTTAAAGCGCAAATAATAAAAAGATACGCATAATGATCCTTGCCGTATCGCTTTCTTTTCGGACGCGGAACGGCCTCGTGCTTCACATAGTTATTAATCATCGAAGCGGTTATTGGCGTTTCACATATTTTTCCGTCGCTTAAATACAGAACCGACAAATTCTTGTCGAGAATGCTGACGAGCTGGTCAATATATAGATCTATATCAGGCAGATCGCTGTATCTCGGAAATCTATGATTCTTTATGGATGCATACCACGCGGCGACATCAGCCGATTTTTCTTTTTCAGCGATTTCAGACATTTCATCGAATCCCTTCAGAGTAGTATTTATATTCGTTTTGTTAACTCGGTAATTAAATAATTACCGCAAGATAAAGATTATTTAATTGCCATTTTAATAACTATATTATACTTTTTGCGATTCTTTTTGTCAATGAAATTTTCCGTGTCGAAGCATCATAATGACAAAACAGTCTTTTGATTATGTTATTTAATACGCATTATTTGAAATTCCCATTGACTTTTTAACATAAAAATTGTACAATTAAAGCGATAGTAATTCAAAGCAATTTTGCGAATATAAGACATTACGCAGAGTAAATATAACGGCTGAAAGCTGAAAGGATTTTAAATCATGGCAGAAAAAAAAGATCTCGCAATGAATGGCGCCGGAATATCTGAAATCGGATTTCCGATGTGGCCTCAGTTTAATCCGGATACATATACGGACATTCTCGAGCCCTTGAAAACCGGAAAAGTTAATTATTGGACTGGTCATAAAGGGATGGAATTTGAAGAAGCCTGGGCAAAATGGATCGGCGCGAAGATGGCCATTTCCTGCACCAACGGAACCTCCGCGCTTCATATCGCAATATCATCGCTCGGCATCGGCCCCGGCGACGAGGTGATCGTTCCTTCATATTCGTTTATTGCTTCCTCCTTCGCTATTGTACAGGCCGGAGCAATCCCGGTTTTCTGCGATGTCACAGAGGATCACACCATTGATCCCGCCTGCATCGAAGCTCTCATTACCGAGCGCACGAGAGGTATCGTCGTAGTGCATCTGTACGGCATCATCGCCGATATGGGGCCGATACTCGCGATTGCGAAAAAGAACAATCTTAAGGTCATCGAAGATTGTGCGCAATGCTTCGGCGGCGAATACAACGGAATTAAATCAGGCATGATAGGCGATGTCGGCTGCTTCTCCTTCTGTCAGTCAAAGCACTTCACGACCGGCGGGGAAGGCGGAATGGTCGTCACCAATAATGAGAATCTCGGCTGGGAATGCCGCAGCTTCCGCGACCACGGCTATGATGTAAAAAAGCGTATGAACATGCTTGCACTGGAAGAAAAGCTCCCTTATATACACACAAGAATAGGCTTTAATTACAGAATGACCGAAATTCAGTCCGTGATCGGAATCAACGAGCTGAAGCGTTTCGATTCCTGGAATCTCAAACGCAGATTTGAATACGCGGCGATGTACGACAAGGCTTTTGCCGGCATGAAAGGCATTAAAAAACTGCCCGTAAACACGGCAGAACGGAAGTGCTCGTACTGGTGGTATCCGATACTGATCGACCTTGATTCGCTTGACTGTCAGGCCGACACAATCCTCAAGGATCTTCTCGCCATTAAAATCCCCTGCTACGGCATACAGTGGCCCGAAGCATACGAAGAAAAGGCATATATTGAGCATAAGGGCTTCGGAGAGGCGAATTTTCCCTTCGATTCCGAAGAATACACCGATCCGTCCGCTGTTGATTACGCGAAATACAAATGCCCCGTCGCTCACAAGCTGCGTTTTGAGACGGTCTGTCTTTTCCTTCATCCGTCGTGGGAAAAGATTCACATCGAACGCTGCATAGAGGGTCTTACGACCGTAATAAAGGCTCACCTTAAAAAAAAATAATATAATAACCATAATTCGAAAGGAATTTTAGTAATGAAAAAAGTAAAATGGGGCGTCCTTGGCGCCGGAGGAATTGCCGACAGGAGAACGCTTCCCGGAATGATGCTCGCCAATAACGCCGAGCTTGTCGCGGTAATGGAAGTCAACAAGGATTTCGCGGAAAAGCTCCGCGTTAAATACAATGCAAAGCGCGCTTATGACAATACGCAGGACCTTGTCAATGATCCCGAAATTGAAGCGATTTACATCGCCTCTCCCGTTATCTATCACAAGGAGCAGGTCATCGCGGCTGCCAAAGCGAAAAAGCACCTGCTCGTAGAAAAGCCAATCGCCATGACCATAGACGATTGCAACGAGCTTGTCAATGCATGCAATAAAGCGGGCGTATTGAGCGCAACCGGATTCATGATGCGTTACGGCGCATATAATATGGCAATGAAAAAGCTTGTTTCCGAAGGCGCTATCGGACAGATCGTCTCCGCCAGAGGACAGCTCACCTGCTGGTATCCCGAAATTCCGGGCGCTTGGCGTCAGAACAAATCGCTTTCCGGCGGCGGCGCGCTCATCGATATGGGCATCCATTGCATCGATTTAATCGAATATATCACCGGATCAAAGACCGTCGCAACCTTCGGAATAAACGAAACCAAGACATTCAAATATAATGTCGACGATTCTTCCAATATTCTACTCAAGCTCTCCAACGGCGCCACGGCGTATGTCGACTCCAACTTCAACATACCCGACGCGGCCGCCAAATGCCGCCTCGAATTCTATGGTACGCGCGGAAGCATTCTCGCCGAAGGAACTATCGGTCAGATTGACGGCGGGAAAATTGACGTCGTCATTTCCGAAGCCGGCGGTTACGATGCCGCCCAAAATCGCAACGATGTCACTCCGCTCGAAGTAAAAGTGGATTTCGGCAATATGTATACGCGTGAGATTGAATCCTTCTCGAATTCCATCCTCACCGGAGCCCCGGTTCAGGTGCCTATGACAGACGCCGTATGGATTCAGAAGGTCGTAGAAGCCGCATACAAGTCCGGCGAGACCGGAACTCTTGTTACTCTCTGAGATAAAGTAGTTATAGCTTTCCGGATGCCTTTTACAAAGGTCCCGGATATGCGAAAACATTATTCGCGTTGCGCGGATATGAATTTTATTAAGATTTATGTAAACAATGCTTCCCCGGAACGGTTAAATACCAATTCCGGGGAAGCGTTTTATTTCTTAATGATCATGTCCTCTTGGGTGAGTCAAACGGCAGCGCCGCTTGGTTCCTTATCCGCCATTATATTAAGTGCCGTGAGAACGCCGACGGAAAGAAGCATCCATAAAAAGCAGAACAGCGGGCAGACCTGTCCGAGTATATTTCCGGGTTGAGCGGAATAATCCCACACCTCCATTTTAAATACAATATTTACAAGGCAGCCCACAATAAATTCGACTTCGGTAATAAACACGGCGCAGATGGCGGCTTTTATTGAAAGACGCAGCATTGACAGCCGGTTTATCGCATATATTCCGCACAGACATATTCCTCCGGTAAGAGCCATGCTCCAATGCGTACGTCCGCGGTATACAAGTTCAATAAGGCTGTATCCGGCCGCACCGACGGCGAAAATGGAGGGGTATTTCAGAATGGCTTTCATTTGCACTTCTTCCTTTCACAAAGCTCTCCGAGTTTGTCTACAATCCAGAATTTGATTTTATACCGGTTTCGTCCGGAGGTCAGCATCTTTGCGGTTTCTTCTGAAATACCCACTCCGCAAAGAGCTTCGGTTGCTCGCGCACTGTTCAGGCAAAGCGGCGGAAACAACACACACCACCAGTTTTTGCCCTTGCCGGAGCCTATGATCACCTTCAGGGAAATATATTCGCCTGCCGGGAGACTTACACCTTCATATATGCGCATCGGATAATACTCCGTGCAAAGCTCTACTTCGGCTTTGTCGTCAAAGCCCTTTTCCTCAAGGACTCCGTCCGCCACAGACTTAAGCGCGTCACCTTCAAGTAAAAACAATCTCTTCGCTTCGGTGACATTACTGACGGAGCCGAAGTTATTTCTGGCAAATTCAAGTATGGCATCGCGTACATTAAGCTTAACCGCCTGATCGTCATCGGAATCGGAATCCGCTATGACATGAAGCCTTATAACCCCGTCATATATTTCTCCGGCGGTCTTCATCGGCAAAGCGTAAGCTATTAAAATTACAGATATAAGTACAAACAACACACCTTCAACAACGGTGTTTCTCATAAATAAATCCCCCTTCTTATTACAAGTGCAAAATCATTTTTGCCAAGTAGAAGGGAGATTAAACAGTATTCTTAATATTATGTTAATTTTTTTCGTATTCTGTGAAGTTGAATGAAACTCCGTTCTCGCAAAGTGTTTCGCTTTTATAAACAAGCTTCCACTCGCTTTCATCATACGGAGGAAAAAAAGCGTCCGCACCGAAAACCCCGTTTATCTTCGTGAGATACATACGGCTGCATTCAGGCAAAAGCTGCGTGTACACGCTCTGTCCTCCGAAAACAAAAACATCCTCAGAGGGCGTATCCGCCAGACACGCATTCAGCTCGTCAAGTCCGTGACATACATCTGCGCCGGGTATGTCAATATGCTTTGATGTCAAAACGATATTGCGTCTGTCCGGCAGAGGAGCGGACCGGGGAAGGGACACAAGCGTGTTATAGCCCATTACGATTGTCTTTCCGAGCGTAAGCAGCTTAACGCGTTTTAGATCCGAGGGAATTCGGCATAAAAGCTTACCGTCTTTTCCGATCCCGTTTGCCGAATCGAGTGCTGCGATTATATTCATCTCTGCTGATTATCCTCCTGCTTTTTATCTCCAAGCAATATTTTAAGCTCATCCATAAACGTGTTTATATCCTTGAACTGACGGTATACGGATGCAAAACGGATATACGCGACTTCGTCGACCTTCTTCAGCTTTTCCATAAGAAGCTCTCCGATATAAGAGGAGCTCACTTCGGTTTGCATATTGTTATTTAAAGTGGATTCGATTTCGTTTACGATTCTTTCCATGTCGGAAGCGGAAACAGGACGCTTTTCACATGCGCGCATTATTCCCTTGAGCAGCTTTGACCGGTCGTAAACCTCTCTGGATTTATCCTTCTTGACAATGATCAGCGGTATGTTCTCTATGCGCTCGTATGTGGTGAACCTCTTTTGGCAGTCGAGGCATTCTCTGCGACGGCGGATTGCGCCGCCTTCTTCGGTGGGACGCGAGTCGAGCACCTTACTTTCGATACAGCCGCAGTTTGGACACTTCATGGCAGTTACCTCAATTTATTATTAATGTGGCCGCTTGTGAAAGAAAAGTTTTGCAAAGTATTATTTGCGGACAGTATATCGGTCGCCGCGTATCTTGAAGCAATATTCAGCGAAATTCCATCGCTTTCAGCGGCACAGAAAGCCTTGAGTGCGGAAGATGTGCTTCGATATGCCTTTTCCGGCGTGTTGTTCTCGTCAGACAAGTGAAAAAGCGTAATTTTATCGGTTCCTCCCGCGACAAGCTCAGTACATAGCTTTGCGCATTCTACGTTTGAAAGATGACCGTGATCGCTTAAAATCCGCTCTTTTAAAAACTGCGGATATGAACCGCTTTTCAGCATATCAATATCGTGGTTTGATTCTATTACGACTGCGCGGCATCCGTAAAGAGAGCTGCGTATCGTTTGAGTTATACAGCCGATATCAGTCGCAACGCCGAGAAGCTTTTCCGACGCCCCTTCTCCGAACACAAAGCCGACACTTCCGACGCTGTCATGCGGAGTGGAAAACGGCTCGACCTCGAGTCCGCATATCTCATATCTCGAATCCGGTCTGATTGTGAGGACTGACTCCGCAAAGGCACGAGCTTCATCCGGGCGGGGAAGCAGCTGATCGTATATAGCTCTCGCTACTGGCTCAGTCGCATATATCGGTACGGCGGTACGTTTACAGAGCTGTCCGAGCGCCTTGGTATGGTCGCCGTGTTCATGCGTGATAAATATCGCGCTCAATTCCGACGGAGAATCATCAAACAAGCGAAGCGCCTCGCTGATACGTCGCATAGAGCCGCCGGCATCTATCAGAAACCGACCGTATTCTGTTTTAATGTATATACTGTTTCCGCTGCTGCCGGAAAAAAGGCTGTGACATGTAAGCATTTTATTTTTGCCTTAGAAAAATTATATTTGAATATTGAAAAGAATCAGCATGTAATCAATTAAAAAAACGATAAACACCGGTATTCCGATAATCAGAATTATTTTTGAATACAGCTCTCTGTGCATATCGTCGAGCGAAAGCGGATTCGGACGCTCCTGAGCTTCCGTTTTTATGTCTGCTTCTGTTTGTGTTGTTTTATCCGACACCTGTGAGCCCAATCTGAATCTGCGAAATTTAGTGCGGCGTGAAAGCCTTTGATGTGATTTATCAAGAACATATTTTTTATGCGCAGTATCTTCTTTTTTATGTTCTGCTTTAATTATTGGTCCGATTCCTCCGTTGACAAGCAGGAACAATACGCACGCGACACAGACGATTCCTATATAAATAGGAACAATCCATATGAATTCGAGACTGACCGCTGTGTAATACACCGCGGAAACGACGACGAACCACAATATAAGATAAAGCATCAAGTGCGTTTTGTCGAGCTTTTTCATCATCAGATCACCTTTGTGGCGCCGGCCGATCTTATTCCGAGAACAAGACACGAATTTTCTCCGAAGACCTCGGATACAGTGCGCACGAATTCAGAGATGTATTCTTTGGGCACGAATGCCTGGACCGTTCCGGCAAATCCTCCGCCGTGCACGCGCCACGCCGCGCGTTTGTCTGAAAGCAGTCGTTCGCAAAGCATGAGACCGACGGAAAGCCCCTGTTCCGACGGAGCGGAGCAGGCGAAAATATTCTGCAGCCAGATTTGACTTGAACGTCCGGACTCGCGTACGAGCGACAGGAATTGATCGATGTCTCCTGCTTTCAGCGCATCCAGCTGAGACGCGACGCGTCTGTTCTCGCAGAAAAAGTGATGAGCTCTGAGCACGGCTCTGTCGCCGCACGCGGTCCTCACGGCAGAAAGCGAAGCGTAAAATTTATCTTCTTCGACTTCTCTGAGCACGGTTTTTCCGAAAAATGCCGCCACCGATTTCATTTCGGAAGGTACCGAGGCATAATCGCCGGTGAGATTGGCGTGGCTTCCGCCTGTATTGATTATAACAAGATTAATGCCGTAATCGTCCAGATCGACGCCCAGTCTGGTTATCTCGGGATTGGACGGATCGCGAAAATCAATTCCCACAAAGCCGCCTGAGGCGCAGGCGATCTGATCCATGAGTCCGCTCGGCTTTCCGAAGAATACGTTTTCCGCGTATTGCGATATCTGCGCAAGCTTAACGAAATCTACTCCGCCATCGTTGTAGAGGTAGTTAAGCACAGTTCCGATCGCGTTTTCAAACGCGGCGGAGCTGGATAATCCGCTGCCCTTCAGAACATGAGATTCGGTATAAGCGTAAAAGCCTCCTGCTTTATAACCGTTTTTAATGAAACCGTCGTATACACCGGCGATAAGCGCATGAGAGTTATTTTTACGTATGCGGTCTCCGGGTTTAAAAACATCCTCGGCAAAAGCGAGACTTTTTACTCTGATGACCTCGTTTTCATTTTTGGCCGCCACGGCAATAATGTCAAGATTTATCGACGCCGCGATAACTCTTCCACGGTTGTGGTCGGTATGATTTCCGGATATTTCGCTTCGTCCGGAAACCGAAAACACTGAAACATCGTGGTCTTTCCCGTAATTATCCGAAAATTTATCAATACATTTGGCGTATCTGACGCGGATCGCGTTAATATCGGCTGAATTGCCGTATACAGCTTTAAGCGCTTCGTCATGCGCGCCCGAGAGAATTCCGGACGCAAGCTCGTTGGGTCTCATTTATTGTTTGTGCCTTTCGACTTTATAAAATTATTATTAACACAGCAATTTAATACTTCCGCTTAAAGAGAAAAAGGCTTTGGCATATTGGCTTTTTTCTCATAAACCAAGGATTATTTATTGCCTGCTGAAAAATCATAAAACACATACGACGGCAAGGAAATGATTAAAATGATTATTCAGGTTCAAGGTTATTAAGACTTACAGTTTAAAATCATGTACATCTAAATTGGCAGACTCCCGAAACCTTCAGTAGGCGTTATTTAATTGCTGTTTAATATTATATCATACGGATAAAAAAAAGAAAATACCGCATGCGGTATTTTCTTTAAATTTTTATATCAATATGTTGTTTACGGATTATTTTTTGAGTAGATCGCGACTATTTCGTCCAATTTATTTTTATACATATCATCGACTTTGTCATATTCGGAAGCAAATCCGGCGTTTTCTTTTTTCAGTAAATTGACCGGAATAAAATTGCCTATATTGTCGAATTGAGCTCCGTAAAGAAAAACGAAGTCAAAATAAACCGTACTGCTCATTATATCCAGCATCTGGGCAAGATAATTATCACGGGCATATGCACATTTCAATACTTCTTCATAGTACTTCGGAATCAATTTTCTGTATCCTTCGGCAGCAAGAGCCTCCATGACAGCGCTTGACATATCAGGATCAGCTGCGGAAGCAGGGACGCCGAACGCGGAAGCGCCCTCCGAGACCTGAGTGCAGTATTCGCCCTGATCCTCGTCGAGCATAGGCATCGGCAAAATCGCATAATCATCGTCAAGCTCTCGATATGTGGCAAGATCCTCGACTGATTCGTTCAGGAACATCAATGTGCCGTTTCTGAATTTATCCGTGAGCTCGTCAAGACCCGTTTGCGATGCGGCTGTTATATAAGCGCCTTCGTTGTTCCACATGACGTCATAAAGCTTTGATATGGCTTCAACAGTATGCTCGTTATTTAAAACAAACTCAGGATATCCGTCTTGGTTGAATTTTGAAAACTGGATTTCGACTCCGTTTATAGAAGCGGCCTGATTTGCGCAAGGCGACGCGCCGTAACCGTATATATCGCCTTTGTCCTTTTGCCCATCACCGTTTACGTCGTCATGCACCTGCTTCGAAAGAGACACGAGCTTATCCAGCGTCCATTTACGGTCTATGACCGTTTGATAGAGCTCATCCGGATTGGTGCTTATGTATTTTTCATACACACCCTTATTAAAAAAGACGCCCTGCATACGGCTGATGCTTGAAGTTGCTATGCTTCCAATCAGGAGATAAAGCTTGTCATTACCTACGGTTGATGCTTTTATCAGCCCCTGAGACCACCATGGAGCTTTGAAATCGATATATTGAGTCTCATGCAAATTCTTAAAAACCTTATCAAGGATCAGGCCATACGCTTCATACATTCTTATTGAGGATATATCGCATTCATTGCTGCCTGACAGTGCGATGTTTTTTATAGTTTCGGCTGATTTATAATTATCGCCTATCGCGGTGACCTTCAATACAACCTTGAGTCTTGTTTCGACAGCTTCTTTGCGTTCATACAACGCGTCGTTTACGATTTCATTGTCATAATTTTCAGCATAGAATTCGCCTGCCCAGTTATCACGGCAGTACATATTCACCGTGGCTCCCTCATAATCGAGATCTTCGGGCAGCTTATCCGGTATGTTCTCACGCGACATCTCCGTATCCGAAGGATCATTGGTCGATGTTATCGGATCAGAATTGTTTTCCGCCGCGGTTTTTGTCGCGGATTTCTTTGAATCAATATTTGAGCATGCAACAACAGTTAAAAGCATTGCTGTCAGTAAAAATACCGACACAACGGCAAGCAACAAACCATTATTCCGTTTAAACTTCATTGTGATTAAGCTCCTGTAAATTATTTTCGTTATTATTTCTTCGCAATAAAATAATCGCTTATGAAAAAGCCCTCTGTAGCTTTTTCTCTCATGTCGCGGGTTAAATATAAACATCAATTATTTATTGCTTTTTAATAATATTCAGCATTAATTTTACCATTGCTTAATGCAGGAGTCAATAACAGTTACAGACCGCTTTAACACATATCAGTCCTGTTATGGCATATTTTTATTACTTTTTTCTATATCAGAGCGGATATATGAGATTAACAGCTTCACGGAAGGCGGCAAAGGATGATTTTCCATTGTGACCATGTAAAAAGCCCGTTCCGGAAACGGAGCTGTAAGTTTTATTTCCCGCAGCCTTCCATTGTTTATAGCCGGAAGCGCAAAATCCTCCGCCACAAACGCCAGCCCCATGCATTGTGCCGCGAATTCAACTATCAGGTCGCTGGTCGCGAGCTCGATTTCCGGACAAATATTCGCGCCGCATTTGGACATATAGCTGTCAGTAAAGCTGCGCGTCGAGGTGTCCTTTGTAAGCATGATGAAAGGATACTGCCTGAGCTCGTCAAATGATCTTGCTTTGTCCGCAAGATCAAAGTATTTTTCGCCGCATATGACAATATCTCGTACAGGACGCACGGGAACATATTTTATATCCTTGTCCTGCTCAAGCGGTCCGCTGACAAAACCAATATCTATCCTGCCCTCTTTAAGGCTCCGTATTGTCTGCGGAGTAGGCGCGTTTGTAACCCTAAGCGACACCTCCGGATAATTTGCCCTTAGTTTTGAAAGATAGTCCATAAGGAAGAACTTCAATGTCATATCCGACGCGCCCGCGTGAAGCAAGCCGCCATGGAGATTTGCGACGGCAACAAGCTTTTCCTCACCCTCGGACAGCTTTTTACACGAGTCCTTTACATATGAATACAACAATTCACCTTCGTTTGTAAGCACGACGCCCCGTTGTGTACGGTAAAAAAGTTTTACCGAAAGCTGGTTCTCCAGATGCTTGATAGCCGAGGTAACGGCTGGCTGTGAAACAAACATTTGTTCTGCGGCTTTGGATATTCCGCCGGCTTCACAAACCGTGCAGAATATTCTGTAGTGTTCAAAATTTATCATTTACCGCACATCCTTCATGTCAAATAAAAAGCAGGAAAACATTAGTTATTTTTTAAATTAACGGTTGCATTTTTAATTTTTTTGCAGTATAATAATATTTGTTAATAATTCGCGTTCCCGGCTGCGTCAAGAGGGCTTTGCTCTGAATAAAGCTTTGTTTATGACAAAACGGCTATATCACATGGGAAATCCGGTCAATAACAAAGCGATCTCTGCGAAAAGCGCGGCATGGATGCGATACTATAACCGGAGGAACAACATGTTTTTGAAAATCACCAGGATCAAAGACTTCGAGTACGTAAAGCTGGTCGAATCCTACCGCGACAATGACGGTGTCACACGTCACAATGTAATCTGCAATTTTGGCCGCCTCGACAGGATGAAAAGCGACCCCAGTTTTGTAAGGTCAATCAAAAAACTATGCGAAATGATCGAAGAAACCCCCGGCAACGAAAATTAACCTCGTTTACTATGATAAAATCCGAAGGCTGACGCTTCGGATTTTTCATTTATTGTATAATTTATTACAATCTGTTAATGCGTCGATTATTATAAACAATTACTGCTGTTAAGATAAAAGACTTTGGTATACAGGCTTTTTACAATGTAAAACAATTATTATTAATAACGAACACATAGATCAGGTATCGAAACGTTTGACAGCTTTTACCGCGGTTCCATCGGGATATTCCGAAACCATCCCAACTCCAAAAAGTTCTCCATTGTGATCGGTCATCAGGCAGTATTCCCCGGTTTTCAGAATTTCGCCGAGTCCCGCGCGCTTTAAATATATTTCTGCTCCGTTTTTCGCGAGCCTTGTGTAAAATTCTGAAAGCTGTGCGCGTTTTAAATCACATAATATTTTATCAATAGGGATCAGCATCCGAGATCTGTCTTCCGCGGATGCGGAGGTAATATCATCCGGAGTGAAGCATATATCTTTAGTATACTTTCCGACCGATACCCGTTCAAGCGCGCTCATTGTCGCGTATGTTCCTATGGAACGCGCTATATCGCGCACAAGCGAACGGATATACGTTCCCTTTGAGCATGAAACGTCAATCCGGCAGGTATCCGGTTCTGTCATAACGGCGGAGATCGAAAATATTTCAACTCTGCGCGGCTCGGTTTCGATGATGATGCCGCTGCGGGCAAGCTCATACAGCTTTTTCCCGTTATGCTTTATTGCGGAATAAGCTGGAGGCGTTTGCATATAGCTCCCCTTAAATGCTTCGGCGGCGCGTACTGCTTCATCCTCTCTCGGAATGCGTCCGTCTGATAATGGTAAGATAATCTTTCCGGTTATATCGAGTGTGTCTGTCTCATAACCGAATTTCATTTCGGCTATGTATCTTTTATCCTCAGATACAATAAGCTCGGCCGCTTTTACGGCGCTTCCAATAAGTATGGGTAGAACTCCGCATGCCATTGGATCCAGCGTTCCGGTGTGACCGACTCTTTTTATTCCGAACGACCGGCGAATGATGTTGACTGCGTCATGGCTTGTTATGCCCGATGGTTTATACATGGGAAGAAGCCCGCATGGAGTTTCTTTGCCGTTCATCTTTCAGTTCCCGTTGACCCGAATCCGCCGGCACCGCGACCTGTTTCCGAGAGAACTTCTTCCTGCGCATCCATGAATTCGGTCTCAAGGACCGGAGCGACGACAAGCTGCGCTATGCGCATACCGGGGGTAATTTCAAAATCGTTGCCCGATTGATTTATGAGAGCGATCATAAGCTCGCCGCGATAATCGCTGTCAATTACGCCGACACAGTTTGAAAGTGAAATACCGTTTTTTGAAGCCAGCCCACTGCGCGGATATACAAATCCCGCGGTGTCCGCCGGCAGCTCAATCGCAAGACCGGTCGGGATGGATATCCTATCTCCTGGATTTACTGTTACAGGTGTATCCAGGCATGCGCATATATCGGCGGCCGCGGCACCTGCTGTCATATAACGCGGCATCACGGCGCCGCGGCGAAGCTTTTTGATCCTGACAACTGCTTTCATTATTTTTTCTTTCTCTTTTTCTTTTCTGTTCCGAACACCGCAGTTCTGAGATATTTCCAAATCCTTGCCGCTCCGTTCGCGAAAGCATAAAGAATCTTTTTAATAATTTCCCATATACGGACGGCACGTTTTTTTATCGAGCTCCATATTTTGACGGTAAGGGGCGCTCTTACGCCCTCGTCTTCAGTTTGTCCGTCGGCATCCGCGGAGTCGAACATCAACAGTTTTGGCTCCTTATGCAGATAATTGACATAATATGAAGTTTCTGTCGGCAGCCCCTTTTTCTCCAGCTTTTTTACAACCGCGTTTTTAACAAGCGAATATATTACCGCGAACACCGGCACGCCGAGGAGCATTCCCCAGAATCCGAAAAGTCCGCCGCCGATAGTAATTGCGACAACAACCCAAAACGCGGATATCCCCGTGGATTTGCCGATTATTTTCGGGCCGATGATATTACCGTCTATCTGTTGAATTATTAATATAAGTATCGCAAACCAAAAAGCCTGAACCGGCTCTATCATCAAAAGGATGATTATACACGGAATAGCGCCGATAAACGGTCCGAAAAACGGAATTATGTTGGTTATGCCCACGATAACACTGAGTAAAAGCGGGAACGATATTCCGAATACCGCAAGAGTAAAAAATGTAATAACTCCGATTATCGCGCTGTCCGCAATTTTTCCGACGATGTAGCTTCCGATAGTTTCATGAGTAAACCTCATGACGCCGACAACCTTTGCCACGCGTTCTTCCTTGAAAAGTGCCGCCCCGAGCTTTTTAAGCTGCGCGATGAATTTCTCTTTGTCAATAAGCATGTATACGGAAACGATCAATCCGATTGTAAGGTTTTTGACTTCTACGGAAACTTTCGCGAGAAAGTCTATCGCGTCAGGGAAGATGTTTTTAAGCCAGTTGACGGCGACTCCCATCAATTCAGAAAGCATGTTCTCGAAATTATCCAGCTGAGTTGAAATAACCGGATTCTTAATAGCGTAATCTTCGATGACCTTTACTGTCTTTTCTATCCACTCAGAGAGATTTTTCGTATATATTGAAATGTTGCTGATAAATATGCTCATGCTCGTGACGAGATTCGGTGCTATTATGAGCACAAACATCGATAATATAATGATAACGCATAAATATGTAAGAACGACAGACCAGCCTCGAAGAGCTTTCTGCGTTTTTAATTTATGCTTTCCGTTCTCCTTCAGTATCCTCTCCCAAAAATTGAGTATCGGATTGATCGCGTAAGCAATGACAAAGGCATAGATCAAGGGGCCCGTCAGATTGCCGATATATCTGAACGTAACGCCGATTATATAGAAATTGTTTATTAACAGATAAAACAGGATGCACGCGCATACGGTCAAAAAAGCATACAGCGCTATAGTAAAATACCGCTTGTTGAATTTTTGATTCATATACGCGCCTCCTGTTTAATAATCAGTGGGTCATTTCCATTTGGTTCCCTGCGCGGTGTCCTCAAGAGAAATTCCTTTTTCTTTCAGATATGCTCGTATTTCATCGGCACGGGTGAAATTTTTTGATTTTTTAGCTGAAATACGTTCTTCAATCAACCTTTCGATTTCTTCAACCGGAATCGAATAAGACGTGGCCGGCTTTTTAAAGCCCATAAGAGTGACAAGCTCATAATACAGCGAGCAAAGCTTTTCAACGGATTTTACGGCGCGCGGAACGGATATAAATATGTTTATATCCTTGACAAGCTCAAAGATTGCCGATATTCCATCTGCTGTATTGAAATCGTCGTCCATCGCTTTGATAAAATCATCTTTGCGCGTCAGTATTTTATCCGTCTCCGCAGCTTCATCGGCTGTCTCCGGACGGCTTTCGGCGGCGTTTATCGCCGATTTCAGGTTGTCCTCACAATTATATAGCCTTGAAAGCGCGTTTTGCGATTGAATCAAAGCATCGGCGGAAAAATTCACCGGGCTGCGATACTGCGCGGACAGCAGGAAAAATCTGATCGCGTCATATCCGTATTTCGCGGCGGCATCGCGCACCATAAAGAAATTGCCAAGCGATTTGCCCATTTTCTGATTGTCGACGTTGATATATCCGTTGTGCAGCCAAAAGCGGGAGAAGGTGCAGCCGAAGCAGGCCTCTGACTGCGCGATTTCATTTTCATGATGCGGAAAAGCAAGGTCGGCTCCGCCGCAGTGAATGTCTATCGTCTTTCCGAGGTAACGGTTTACCATCGCGGAGCATTCAATATGCCATCCCGGACGCCCTTTACCCCACGGGCTTTCCCAAAAAGGCTCGCCCACCTTATATGCCTTCCATAACGCAAAATCCAGCGGATCTCTCTTTATCTCGCTTACATCTATTCGCGCTCCGGATTCAAGATCGTCTATATTCGTCTTTGAGAGCTTTCCGTATTCCGGAAAACTGCGTGCGGAAAAATAGACGTCTCCGTTTGATTCATATGCGTGTCCCTTTTCGATAAGGGTCTTTACTATGGAAATAATTTCATCTATGTTTTCGGTCGCGCGCGGATGTACTGTCGCGGGGAGTATGCCAAGCCCACGAGCGTCGATGAAGTATTCGGCAATATATTTTTCCGCGATCTTTGCTACAGTCGTCTTTTCCTCGGCGGCACGTTTGATCATTTTATCGTCAATATCGGTAAAATTCTGAACGAAATCCACCTTGTTTCCGCGATATTCGAGATAT
Organism: Oscillospiraceae bacterium; assembly: GCA_034925865.1. Lineage (NCBI taxonomy): Bacteria > Bacillati > Bacillota > Clostridia > Eubacteriales > Oscillospiraceae > Oscillospiraceae bacterium. The sequence continues at coordinate 29,465 of JAYFRN010000007.1, forward strand.
CGGCGAAGCATATCAAACAAGACAAAGCAACGGCCGTTTCCGATATGGAAGTAATTATATACCGTCGGTCCGCAGGCATACATCCGCACATGGCTGTCGTGAATCTCGAATTCTTCTTTTTTTCCGGTCAGTGAATTATAAAGCTTCATAGATGTATATCAATCCTTTGCTAATTCATGTTTATTTTTCACCGAGTCTTGAAAGCAGCTCGGAAAGCTGTTCAGGGCTCATTGTGTTTTTTCCTATTTCGGTTATCAGAGCTCTCAATCTGCAAATCTCCTGAGAGACAGGATCCGGCACATGTATCTGGTCGAGATCACACGGCCTGTTGATTCTGACCCCGCTGCGTTTCACTATGTGTGCGGGCACGCCTACGGCGGTACAATCGTCCGGAATATCGCATAGCACGACCGCGCCGGCGGCAATTTTTACATTGCTGCCGATTTTAACAGGGCCGAGCACTCTTGCTCCCGCCCCGACCAGGACATTGTCCCCCAGTGTCGGGTGGCGTTTTCCGGTGTCTTTTCCCGTTCCTCCCAGAGTAACGCCCTGATATATGGTACAATTATCTCCTATGACGGTTGTTTCACCGATGACAACTCCCGAGCCGTGATCGATAAACAGTCCGTTGCCGATCTGCGCGCCCGGATGTATCTCGATTCCGGTGATGAAGCGCGCATGCTGCGAGACGAGACGGGCGGCGAAGCTGTGTCCGTTCTCATAAAGCATATGAGCGCATCTGTGATACATTACGGCATGCAGACCCGAATATAAGAGAAGCACTTCCGCGTCGCTTTCCGCCGCGGGATCCCGTTCACGTATGGAAGCGACTTCATCCTTGATTTTTTGAACGGTGCCGTAAAAAGCTTTCATTATATCCATATTATTTACCCGGGGAAAACAGATTTATATATTTTTTAAAATATGAAAGGCCTGACCATATCGTCATAACTGTCATAAGAACGATAAAAATTATGCTGAAAAGGTGCATATCGTGCAGCTTTGAGGATTGCGGAATGACGATCGGTTCAAGAATGACAACGACCACACAAATACTCTGCGTAAGTGTTTTAAGCTTGCCAAGTATATTGGCCGATATAACCTCATGTGATCCCGCGGCGGCGACAAGCCTGAGCGATGTGACGGCAAGCTCGCGGAATATGACTATCGTGCCTGCGATGACAATATAAGGATATATATTTCTGTACATATCCGATGCGCATATAGCGAACAGAGCGCCGAAAATCATAAATTTATCCGCAACAGGATCTAAAAATTTACCGAAATCAGTGACGAGACCGAGCTTTCTTGCAATGCGCCCGTCAAAAAAGTCAGTCAATGCGGCAAACAGAAAAAAAGCGCATGCGATCGCCCTCGACCATGTCTCGTTTATGACCGGTACGAGCATAAACAGCATAAAAACAGGTACGATGCATATGCGCATCAACGTAAGCTTGTTGGGCAAATTAATCTTCATTTATTGCCTTCTGTTCTGAATTATTTTCCGGTTTCTCTTCCGGTAAGATCATAATCGCAGACGTCTTTTATAAGAACGCTTACAAATTCACCCGCCGGTATTTTCCTGCGCGAGGTGAAATACACTCCTCCGTCTATTTCGGGGGCGTGAGCTTCTGTACGTCCGAAATAGCACTCGCTCACATTGTCATAGCTCTCACATAACACGCGGACTGTACGCCCGATATAAGAAGAATTTATCTCCTGAGCTACAGTATATTGTGTATTCATAATATTGTCAAGCCTGACGGCTTTCGTTTTGGCTGAAATCTGCTTTGGCATCATATACGCGGCGGTATTTTCCTCACGCGAATATTCAAAAGCTCCGAGGCGTCCGAACAACGTGTCCCGTACAAAGCTGTTTAGCAAAGCAAAGTCCTTGTCTGTCTCTCCGGGAAACCCGACCATGACCGTGGTGCGAATCATTATTTCGGGCATATGGCTTCTTAGGCGCTCGATTGCCGAACGGATGATCTCCGCGCCGCCGTGACGGTTCATCGCTTCCAGAACATGATCGGAAATGTGTTGTATCGGAAGATCAATATATTTGGCTATCATGCTGTATTTCGCCATGACCTCGCATAGCCTGTCGGTGATCTTGTCCGGATAGCAGTATAAAAGCCTGATCCATTCGAAATTTATGCCGGGCGTTGTGCACAGCGCTTCGAGAAGATCGGCAAGCTTGTATTCTCCGTACAGGTCGAGACCGTAACGCGTGGTATCCTGCGCGACAAGGCACAGCTCCTTTACGCCGTTCTCGCTGAGCAGCTTTGCTTCCTCAAGTATGCTCTCCATCGTGCGTGATCTGTGCGCGCCGCGTATGGATGGAATCGCACAATACGAACAGCGATTATCGCAGCCCTCCGAGATTTTCAGATATGCGTAATAATCGGGCGTGGACAGAATGCGGCCGCCCTCCATGACAAGCTCCTCCGGAGCGCCGCACTCATAAGTGCCCTCTCCGGTTTCGTAAAGCTTTTTAACTGTTTCTGCTATTTCGGACTCCGCGCCGAGTCCGAGCACGGCATCCGCCTCCGGCAGTTCTTTCTTTATCTGCTCGAAATATCTTTGCGCCATACAGCCGGTAACTATTATACCCTTAAGATTTCTGTTCTGTTTAAGCCATCCGAGATCGAGAATGGCCTCGATAGATTCTTCCTTCGCGCTTTTAATGAACGCGCAGGTGTTCACTATCATTATATCGGCCTTAATATCCTCATCCACGATCTCTATGCCCGCGTCTTCAAGCCTCGAAAGCATGAGCTCTGTGTCCGTCTGGTTTTTCGGACAGCCCATTGTCATAAATCCGACCTTTATCATTCTATGCCTGTTCCTTGCCCTTTTTATAATTTTCCAGGGCTTCGCCCGCTGTCCGGTAATCGTATCCCTGTCTGATCAAGTAATTGAAAAGTTTTTTTGTTTCTTCGGGATTTATATCGTAATTTGCGAAAATCCTTCCCGCGCGTGCCTCAAGACAGCGTAAAGCTCTTTCGGCTTCGTCGAATTCTATCATCCCGGAGACAGATTCTATATATTTTTTCGGAAACCGTTTGATAATGAGAGCATCTTCTATGCGTCGATGTCCGTAAAGCCTTGCTTTTTGCGTTTCGATAACGCGTTCTCCGAATCTCGCGATATTCACGACTCCGCGTTCCGTTAGCTCGCGTATAACCGATTTGATTTCCTCCCTGCTTTCATCAGGCATCCTTTCGGAAAGCCTGTCAAGCAGCATCCTCGGCGTCAGATCGACTCTTTCAAGCAGTGAATATGCTTTCTTTTTTATATCGTCGCGCATATCGTATTATTCGAAAAGATCGTCATTTTCTTCTTCGTCGTCCTCAAGCGCCTCGCTTACCGCAAACGCGCTGGATTCGTTGAGCTTGTCGGCTTGATCGCGGATGCGTTTTTCTATTACCTTCGCCACATCCTGATGCTCCGTTAGCCATTGACGGGCGTTATCCTTGCCCTGACCGATACGCGTTCCCTCATATGAAAACCAAGCTCCGCTCTTGCCGACTATGTCAAGCGCGACGCCCATATCCACAAGCTCGCTTTCTTTGGAAATTCCCTTTCCGTAGAGTATGTCAAACTCCGCAAGCCTGAACGGCGGCGCAACCTTGTTCTTGACTACCTTCGCCTTTATATGGTTGCCGATAATGTCGGTTTTGTTTTTAAGCTGCTCGCCGCGGCGCACGTCGATTCTCACAGAGGTGTAGAATTTAAGCGCCTTGCCTCCGGTTGTGACCTCGGGATTGCCATACGCTATGCCGACTTTTTCGCGTAGCTGGTTGATGAAAATCAGAACGCATTTGCTCTTTGACACAGCGCCGCACAGCTTTCTCAGCGCCTGAGACATGAGCCTGGCCTGAACTCCGATTGAGTTCTGACCCATGTCGCCCTCGATTTCGGATTTCGGAACAAGAGCCGCGACCGAGTCGACGACGAGCGCGTCTATCGCGTTGCTTCGCACAAGAGCCTCCGCGATTTCAAGAGCCTGTTCGCCGCAATCCGGCTGGCTTATAAGAAGATTGTCTATATCCACGCCGAGAGCTTTCGCGTATAAAGGATCGAGAGCATGCTCCGCGTCTATAAAGGCGACCTCTCCGCCCTCCTTCTGCGCCTCCGCTATTATATGAAGGGCAACGGTGGTTTTGCCGGAGGATTCAGGACCGAAAATTTCAATGACTCTTCCGCGCGGAACCCCTCCGATACCGAGTGCGATATCGAGCGAAATGCTGCCGGTGGAAATTGCGCTGACTGTCATGCCGACATTGTCCCCGAGCTTCATAATTGAGCCTTTTCCGCATTTCTTTTCTATCTGGCTGATCGCTGTCGCAAGCGCCTTTTTCTTGGCCGCCGCGGGATCGAGCTTTTCGTCTTCACCGTCAAGCAGATCTTCTTCGTCGACCTTTTTTGTCGATGCCTTTTTTGCGCTCATATTTTTTTCCGTCCTTTTATGTAAATTACGAAATTTCGTTTATGAGTTGATTATATCATATCATTTTGCGTAATGCAATACTGTTTTGCTTCTATTATCTGTTTTCCGGCGGCGCACGCGTCAAACCCGAATTCCTTCGCGATCGCGCATACGTCGTCTTCGGCCTCGTATCCGCATTCGAGGTATATCCTTCCGCCTTCGCGCAGAAGCGAATGCGCGACCGAAAAAATCCTTCGGTAAAACCTGAGTCCGTCCTCACCTCCGTCGAGAGCAAGCGCCGGTTCTGATTTTACGTTGCGGGGAAGCACAGATATGTCGGCGGATTTAATATACGGCGGATTTGATAATATCGCGTCGAATTCTCCGCACTCTTTTATGCCGTCTTCAAAAATATCCGTTTTTAAAACCGTCAGCCTGTCAGAAACGGAAAAGCGCATTGCGTTCTTCGACGACAGCGAAACGGCTGTATCCGATATATCGGCGGCAACACCTGAAGCATCCTCTCTTTCACAGAGAAGCGACACGGCGATGCATCCGCTGCCGCAGCACAGATCGGAAAATCTTCCGTTATCAGGCAGCTTATCCGCGCACAGTTTCACGAGAGCCTCGGTTTGGGGACGCGGGATCAAAACCCCTTCACATACCTCGAATTCTCTGCCGAGAAAATATTCGCTTCCTATATAATATTGAAGCGGATATCCGCCGCAAAGCCTCGAAGCGTCTTTTATCATTACTCCGGCCGTTTCATCGGATATTTCCGCGTTTCCCGCCCCGACAAGCTCCGGATAAGCATATCCGTGTTTTTCGCACAGTGCGCGAAGCATTGTGCCGAAGGTGAAATAATCGGGGAGCTTTTCAGAATATACCGCTCTGAGAGATGATTTAAGCGCGGCTGATGTCATTTTTCGCCTTGATCTTGCGCCGCCGGCGCTTCTGATCCTGATTGAATGTCCTTCTGAGCGTCGGGAAGCTTTATTCCCTCAAAAATATCCTGCGGCCCGAATTCGTCGGGCAAAGCGGATTTAAGCGCGACAATGGCGACCTCAATCTGGCTGGCGTCCGGCTCGCGCGTGGTAAGCCTCTGCATCCACAGACCAGGAGCGGTTAACGCACGCACGAATGCATTGTCGTGTTTTCCGGAGTATATGATTATCTCGTATCCTATGCCGACAAGAAGCGGAATCGAAAGAACCTTATAAAGCGTATAGAGTATGCTGTTTTTTGCCGCGTCGCCCATAAGCGACGAAATGATTATCGAAAGCACGATGCCGAGAAGCATCATTACAATAAGAAAGCTCGTGCCGCAGCGGGGATGGAATCTCTTTTGCTTTTTGATATTTTCAACCGTAAGCGGCAATCCCTTTTCATAGCAGAAAATGCTTTTATGCTCCGCTCCGTGGTATTCAAAGGTCCGGCGCATATCCTTCATAAGCGTAACGAGCGATATGTATCCGATGAAAATAACTATCTTGATTAATCCCTCGAAGATCTTTGCCGGGACGCGCATATCGGAGGATTTGAACAAGGCGCCGGATAAAATAGCCGGCAGATATATGAATAAAAAGACGGAAAGGACGAGCCCGAGCACCATTCCGATTGCGGACACGACTGTCATAAGCGATTTCCCGAACGTCTTGTCAAGCCATTTTTCAAATTTCGTTTCAGACTCGATTCCACCGGTTGCGGCGTCTGCCGAAAAATTTATCGTCGAAAACGACAGCGTCATCATCTCTATAAAGTTTACGACTCCGCGGAGTATTGGCAGCTTTAAAATTTTTACACGATCCTTTATACTGTCGTTTTTGTGCGTGTCGGTCACAATTCCGCCGGAGGGCGTTCTTACCGCCGTGCAGTGTTGTTTTTTGCCCCGCATCATCACGCCTTCGATGACGGCCTGACCTCCGACAGAGGCAATTCTCGGATTCCGCGTTTTTTCCTGCTTTGATTTCACTTTAATCGCCGTTCCTTTATTTGAATTTTATATATGATACCATGGCGTCCGCTTCGCTCAGGTGAAGCTCGTAATTATCCGCAAGAGCGGTATAGGTTATTATATATAAATAGCCTCCGTGGACGCAAAAGGTTTGCTTGAATTGATATCTGTTTCCCGAGATATCTCCCTTGAAGACAACCGAATATGCAGAATATTCGCCGATCTTACCTTCGGTCATGTCGCCGACAAGCTCCACATTTCCGAAATTCTTTTCATATTCGTCCGGAAAAAGCCCCTCGACATATGACTTTAATCCCTTGCTTTCGAAATCTTTATCCGGCGTAAATGTCGCGACAGAAACGCTTGACGGATCTGATATGCCCGCGTATACTCCTGTCATTCCTTCATTTTTGTCAAGAATCCAGCCCTTGGGATAATAAAAATTATAATCAACCGCGGGGTTTTCCGCGAGGACATAGCCTTCGGGCGTATCCGTTTCCTTGTTCACCGCCTCAGTGCATGAGACAAGCGAGAATACCGACAGCGCGGCAATCAGAAGCGCGGCAACAAGCGCGAGACCTTTTCTTGATTTCATTTGTATTTCCCCTTTATATTAGTTCGGCAATCATTGAGTTTGAAACGAAGAAGCCCTCTGGAGTGAAGCTGATTCCATCCTCCGCTGAGCATACGGCGCAAAGCCCCAGGGAAGCAAACTTTTTGGCGGACAAGAGAATCCTTATCCTTTTTTCTTCAAATTCCGCTCTGTCGCATATGATTTCGGCTAGCTTTTCAAATTTCAAGCCTTCGGTTGTCCTAAGCGAAAGCATTATATATTCCTCCGCCGCTTCGGAAGGCTTCATGCTCACTGCGTCATATATGCGTTGTCCCCCGCCGTTGATATATCCGCGTATATCCGGTTCGGCGTGGAACCGCGAGCCGTTCATAAACGAGTGCGCCCCAGGTCCGAAGCCGAGATAATCATCGCGGCGCCAGTATTTAAGATTATGACGGTTTTCGTGACCTGGCTGCGCGAAATTTGATATTTCATACTGCGTCAATCCGGCGTCTCCGGCCGCCTTCACCGCGGAAAGATACATCTCTCTTTGAATATCATCGCTCGGATAATCGTATTTCGCCGATGCCATAGGAACGGAATCGGAAAGCGTCAGCGCGTACATCGAAAGATGCTCCGGGTGCATACCGAGAGCGGCATTGACCGAATTCATCCACCTTTCAAGCGTTTGATACGGCAGAGCGTACATCAGATCGAGCGAAAGCTCCTTAATGCCAGAGCTTCTGACAGCCTGGACGGCGCGCAGCGTGTCCGTGTTCCGATGAAGGCGTCCAAGCGTCTCAAGCTCGCTGTCAGACGCGCTTTGCATTCCGAGACTGACCCGGTTTACGCCCGCCGCCGACAGAGAATCGAAATATTTTTTGATCCGGTCGCCGTCCCCGGAGGCGACCACCGGATTTGCCTCCGACGTTATTTCCGCGCCCGGTGAAATATGAACCGATTTATCAATGGCCGAAATAATCCTGTATATGTCGCCGGGATCGATGAGCGATGGCGTGCCTCCGCCGAAATAAACGGTGTCCGCCTCGTAACCGTACGTAATATCGCCTGATTCAGCGATATCATTTAAAAGCTTATCGATATATTCCGGCATAAGCGCGGAGTCCGTCACAGAATAAAAATCACAGTACGCGCATTTCCTTTTGCAGAACGGGACATGAATATATATCCCGAGCTTTTTATTCATCAAGCTTCAATACCGCCATAAACGCCTCCTGAGGAACCTCGACCGTTCCCAGCGAGCGCATCTTTTTCTTGCCTTCCTTCTGCTTTTCAAGCAGTTTCTTTTTTCTTGTTATATCTCCGCCGTAGCATTTGGCAAGCACGTCTTTTCTCATCGCTTTGACGGTTTCCCTTGCGATTATTCGTCCGCCTATTGCCGCCTGTACCGGAATTTCAAAGAGCTGGCGGGGTATGTTGTCCTTGAGCTTTTCCACGATCCTGCGTGCGCGGGCATATGCCTTTTCGGAATGCACAATGAACGAAAGCGCGTCCACGATATCACCGTTTAAAAGTATATCGAGCTTTACAAGCTCGGACTTTTCATATACCGGCGTTTCGTAATCAAGCGAAGCGTATCCTTTGCTCTTTGATTTAAGAGCGTCAAAAAAGTCATATATTATTTCGTTGAGCGGCATCAGGTAATGAAGCTCTGTGCGGTTGCCCGGCTGGTACTTCATGTCGACGAATATGCCTCTTCTTTCCTGGCACAGCTCCATTATATTTCCTACGAATTCAACCGGCGTCATTATCGACGCCTTCACGACGGGTTCAAAAGCCGTCTTTATCGTGTCCGCGGACGGATAATTCGTCGGATTGTCTATAGAAACGGTTTCGCCGTTTGTAAGCTCTACTTTATATATGACGCTCGGAGCGGTCGTGATGAGATCAAGATCGAATTCTCTCTCAAGACGCTCCTCTATTATTTCCATATGCAGCAATCCCAAAAAGCCGCATCTGAATCCGAAGCCGAGAGCGACCGATGTCTCCGGCTCGAACGAAAGAGAGGCGTCATTGAGCCTTAATTTTTCGAGCGCGTCGCGCAGATCAGCATATTTTGCGCCGTCTGCCGGATATATGCCGCAGAAAACCACCGGCAGCGCTTTTTTAAATCCCGGCATCGGCTCGTCCGCGGGATTTTCCGCGCTCGTTATTGTGTCGCCTACACGCGCCATGGACAGATTTTTTATAGAACCGGTCAGATATCCGACCTCTCCGGCTTCAAGCTTTTCAGTCGGCTCAGAGCCGAACGCCCTTAGATATCCGAGCTCGATTATTTCGAATTCCGCTCCTCCGGCCATCATTTTTACCAGCTGTCCGCGTTTGAGAGTGCCTTCAAATAACCTGTAATAAACGACCACGCCCTTATACGCGTCGTAATACGAATCGAAAATCAACGCCTTTGGCGCCGCGTCCGCATCTCCCGTCGGAGCTGGGATGTATTTAACGATCGATTCCAACACGTCCTTTATATTCTGACCGGTCTTTGCGGATACGCACGGAGCTTCATCGGCGGGTATTCCGATTATCTCCTCTATTTCCTTTTTCGCGTTTTCAATATCGGCGGCGGGCAGATCGATTTTGTTGATTACCGGCACAAGCTCGAGATTGTGGTCTATCGCGAGATACGCGTTGGCAAGGGTCTGTGCCTGTATGCCCTGAGTCGCGTCGACAACGAGCAGTGCGCCTTCGCAGGCGGCCAATGAACGCGAGACTTCGTAGTTGAAGTCCACATGCCCGGGAGTGTCGATGAGGTTCATCTCATATATCTCGCCGTCGTCAGCTTTATATGACATTTTAACCGCGCGGGATTTAATCGTAATGCCTCTCTCACGCTCGATATCCATATTGTCCAAAAGCTGTTCTTCCATGTCACGTGAGCTTACGGTGTCGGTAAGCTCGAGAAGCCGGTCGGCAAGCGTGGATTTGCCGTGGTCGATATGCGCAATTATACAGAAATTTCTGATTTTGTCTTTTCGATTCATATTATTTTCTTCTTAAGGCGCGCCGTATTTATTTACTGCGGCGTTCAGTTCAAATTTTTAATTGCCGGCTTAAAACAAAATTGAGTTTCTTACAGGCTTCTTTTCAAAGAAGCCGTCCTTTTTATTCTCCGCGTCCGCCATTCTTTTCAAAGCGCTGTGTTTCGCGTTCGCGGTCTATTTCGGCTGAGGCTTCACGCTTGTCATACAGCTTTTTACCCTTGCAGAGACCGATTTCCATTTTGACAAGCGATCCCTTCAGATAAACAGCCAGCGGCACGAGCGTATATCCGTCCTTTTGGGAGAGGCTCATGAGCTTGAGAATTTCGCGCTTATGCATCAAAAGCCGGCGTTTTCTTCTCGGATCTTCATTTGAAAAGCTCCCGGCGTCATATGGATTTATGTGTATATTCAACGCGAATATCTGTCCGCCGGTTACTTCGCAGTAGGAATCCTTGAGATTGACATTACCGGCTCTGACTGATTTCACTTCGGTGCCGCAAAGCTCTATGCCGGTCTCGTATTTTTCCTCTACGAAGTAATCGTGATACGCTTTTTTATTGTTTGATATTATCTTAATGCCTGTCTTCTCCGGCATAATCAACGATTCCTTTCATGACCGGTATTTCCGGTTTTCTTTTAGGTCTCCGGCTGGCTTATTCGTCAATCAGCTTTGCCGACTCCTCGGATTCCAACGCGGAGACATCGCGTAGCCTGCGGTTTATTGCGCGGGTACGGGTGGTAATGAGCTTGTCCAGATCGTCATGCGCGGCCTCGATCCTCGTGCTGACGGATTGAAGCACCTGTTCGAATTTTCCGAATTCCGTCTTGACCGCTCCCAGCGTCTCCCATACCTCCGAGCTGCGCTTTTGAATGGCGAGCGTCTTGAAGCCCATCTGCAGGCTGTTCAGCAGCGCGGCGGTGGTCGTCGGCCCGGCAATATTCACGCGGAACTCATTCTGGAGTGTTTCAATCATTCCCATCCTGACGACCTCAGCGTAAAGTCCCTCGGTCGGGAGGAACATTATGGCGAAATCAGTCGTCGCGGGCGGGCATATGTATTTATCTCTTATTTCTTTGGCGAAATCCTTTATCCTTCGTTCCAGAACCGCGCGTGCGCTTTCAACGGCTTCGGGAGATCCCGTTTCATACGCGTCGAGCAGTCTTTGATAAGCGTCCGTGGGGAATTTTGAATCGATAGGAAGCAGCACGGGTGCGCCGTTTTCCGCTCCGGGGAGCTTCACCGCGAATTCAACCCGGCGGTTTTTTACGATCTCTGCGTTTAAAACATATTGTTCAGGCGACAATATCTGCTCGAGGATCGCGCCAAGCTGTATTTCTCCCAATATGCCGCGCGTTTTTACGTTTGACAGCACCTTTTTAAGGTCTCCGACACCGTTTGCAAGCGTCTGCATTTCTCCAAGTCCGCGGTAAACCTGCTCAAGCCGTTCGCTGACATCCTTGAAAGAGCGGCTTAGTCTTTCTTCAAGCACCGTCTGCAGTTTTTCGTCTACAGTGGAGCGTATCTCCGAAAGGCTCTTTGCGTTTTCGGCTCTTTGCTTTTCTGACGTTGTTTCAAGCGAGCGTCTGAGCTCCTCGCTGTTCTGCTCAAGCGAGCGTCTGAGCTGCGCGCTGCGCTCGTCAAGCGAGGCGATTGATTCCGTAACGGCTGCTCTTAATGCGATTTGGCTTTGGGTGAGCGAAACACGCATATCCTCAATGCGCTTTTCCTGCGCGGAGAACACGGCGCGTTGGGATTCTGAAAGGGTTGCGGCAAAGCCGTTCATCGCGGTCTGATATGCTCCGGAGGTTTCCTGCTTAAGCCGGGACAGCTCATCGCCGGATCGACGGTCGCTCTCCTCGAAACGGATCATCAGTCTTCTGATATCCTCGCTTCCGGCGGAATCCGATTTGATTTTCAAAAGGCGGATGTAAATAATCGTAAACGCGGTGATCGAAACGGCAAGAGCGGCCGCCGAAAGAATTATTGCTGCTGTGTCCATATTGCCTTCATTTCTTTATATCCTTCGGATATTATTTCCTGTCCGGGTTACCGCTCAATACGCTGCCACGCGGGCAGAAGACTCTGCGTCCGCGTCCCGGGCAAAGCTTGCAAGCTCAAAGCGATCCTTCTTTTTTCTTCCTGATGTTTTCGTTTTGCTCGGCAAGCGTCTTCGCGAATACGGTCGTGCCGTCGGTCGCGGCGAGGAAGTAATAATAATTCGTATTTGCCGGGTCAAGCGCGGCGTTTATCGCCTCAAGTCCCGGATTGCATATAGCTCCGGGGGGAAGCCCGTTAATCTGATATGTGTTGTACGGATGATTGATCAGCGTATCATCATGCGTAAGCACTTCCTTATGCTCCGGCAGCAAATACTGGATCGTGGCGTCTGATTCAAGCTTTGGAAATGCCGACGAATTGAGGCGGTTGTGAAAGACGCTTGAAACATTGGCGAATTCACTGTAAAACTTGGCTTCTTTTTGTATTATCGACGCAAGAGTTATAACCTGATCGAGCGTCATGCCCAGCTCCTTGATCCGGTCATATTTTGCCTGCGTAAATTTGCCTTCGAAATTGGAGAGGAACTTGTCTATTACGGCAACCTCTCCCGAATCGGAATAGAATTGATACGTATCCGGATACAGATATCCTTCAAGGCGATATTTTCTGTCAGAAGAAAGCGACGCGAAATCGATATTGTCCATAAAGGTATATTTGTAATCATAATTCTGGATGGCATCGATATATTTTTCTCTGGTGCCGATTCCGTTGGAGACAAGCATATCTATAATCTCATCAACGGTCATGCCCTCGGCAAAGACGATTGTTTTAATCGTGCGTTTTGGCTTTTTGAGTTTTATTTCATAAACAAGCTCGTCATAATTCATCTTAGCGTTCAGCGTATATGTTCCCGCCACGAAGGTAAGATTTTTGTTGCGGTATTTATATCCGATATAAAGCTTGAATGCGTCGGCATATTTAATTAAACCGTCAGATTCGAGTATATCGCCCACCTCCGACACTGTCGCCAGTTCCGGGATAGTGACCTCCGAGGTTATATCATCCTTTACAAAGGCAAATACATCGTTTGCCGTGCGTATTCCGACGATGGCAAGTCCCACCGAAATGGCAATAATGACCGCAAGATATACAAAGGCCTTTATAAGTACCGCGATTACGCCGCCCTTGTCGCGCACCTCGACATTTTCATCCGTTTCGTTGAATTTTTTCTTTTTTGTCTCTGCTGCGGACGGATCATATACCGCGGGCTTTTCGATGTCCGGTTTTTTGACCAGGGCTGCTTTTGTTCCGATGACTGTCCGCGAGTCTCTTTCTGAAAATGAAGACACCGTATTTACTGTCGTCGATATTCTTGTTTTTCCCAAGTCATCCGCACCGGCGACACCGGTATTTAAGCCGGAAGTGCCATGAGCTTTTTCTGTCTGCTTCTCCGCGGAGGAGCGGTTTTCCTGCGGATGCCGAGAGCGTTTTTCGAAGGCTTCGGCTTTCCCCCTCGGACTCTTTTTGTTTTTTGACATGAATTTCAATAAGGCTTTTTTTATAGACCGCCATCCGGCGGCACATTGCTTTTTAATAAAGCTCCAGAAGACATAAAGCATGGCCGCTGCCGCGGCAAACGCGGTTTTAAGCGTTTTGCTCGCTTTTAATGCTGATATGCCGGGCTTTTTCACCGAGGCTTTTTCGGATTTGCTCCTGTTTTCCGGGCTGATGTGTCTGCGCGGACTATTCTTGCTTTTCGACTTGTTTTCTGAGTCTGATTTATGTTCAGCCTTATTAAGCTCCGGGTCGGAAATTTCCTTCGCCGCGGCATTTTTACCTGAATATGCTGTGTCGCGTTCATATACTGCCGCGGTTTCGGTTTTACGTACCGCATTTGAAGCCGCCTCAGGTATAACCTCGGATTTTTTCCGATTTATGACATCGGATATGAGTATGTTCTCTTCAAATTTATCCTGAGCTTTGACCTTCGCCGCTTTATCGGGAGTCCGGAGCTCGCCATCCGCTTTTTTTGAGTCGGCTGCAATGTCTCTTACGGCACGGCGGCGGACATTTTTATTCATATGTTCAGAATTATCGGCCATTTTTACCTTTCCGCCTCACGGTCTGATGCCGGAGGCTTTTTTGCCGGGAGGCTTTTATTATAGAAATTCCGCTGCTTTCAGCAGAAAATAAGCGATCATAACAAACAGCGTTGGAGACAGAAATACCTCGCGCAAACGCGCCGGAAGCTTTCCGAAAGTCAATTCGATCCCGCTTTCGCCGCCGTCGCCGCCTGCGGGCTCCGCGGCTATCATCCTGGATTCGAGCGCGTGCCGCTTTCCCGCGCGCGTATGCTCCGATTTACGGAAATACATATGTTCTGCTCTTGAGAGCATGAGAATTAAAAAAATTAAAAATATCGCAATCAGGGCAAACAGGAATACGACCATTCCGCCAAGCTGTCGTATGTATACAAGAAAGCTCTCTTCAAACGTGATATTTATCGCGTTGTTTGCTACGTGCAGTATTATGGCTGGCAGGCACGAATCGCATACGACAGTGAGCATTCCCAATACAAGCCCGGCATAGAAATAAAATAAAAAGTTTTCAAAGGAAAAATGGAGCATCGCGAACGCAAGCGAGCTGACGATCACCGCGACGCCGCCTCCGTACATCCTGTATTCGCCGAGGATCACGCGTCTGAATACAAGCTCCTCCAAAATGGCGGGCAGCGCAATCAGACAAATCACGACAAGCAACTTATTAGAGCCGTATACCGAAGCGTCAACCGCGTTCGGAGTGTTTACATACGCGCCGTCGAGAAAGAAATATCCGACATATTTAAGAATCGCTATGCCTGCGAAATACATCAGAAAGCCCTCGATGGTAAGCGGGACCGCGTTTATATCTTTTATTTTAAATCCCGACGCTCCGAAAAAGCGAATCTTCCTGACCTGACAATAGAACGCCGTGGGAAGGAGAAATACGAGGAATTGAATGATCGCCACAGACAGGAACGGATTTGCGCTTATGCTGTTTGCAAAGCTGATAAGCGAAGGCGAAAAGCTCGTCAGTATGAATATGACACAGATATACAGCGGCGTGGTAAGCGCGGGCTTTACCTTCATGGACGGATCGTGCTCCTTTCGGTGACAAGGATATCGAATCTGACGTCGTAAATTCCCTCAGGTATATTTCCGGCAGGAACGAGCTGCTTTTCAAAGATCGCGCACAGCACGGTGACGTTGAATTTTGCGAAAAATCTATCGTAATATCCCCCGCCGTATCCCAGCCTTCGTCCGTCGCATCCCGCGACGACCGCCGGTGTTACGCAAAGAGCGCCCGACGGATTTGTTATCACCGGACATATTTCTGTCGGTTCGGGAATTCCGAAAAGTCCCGGTTCGAGCTCGTTTTCTGATTTGACGGCATAAAAATCCATTTTTCCGCCTTTAATGCACTTTGGGAATCCGACTGTCTTACCGTCAGAAATGGCTTTTCTGAATAAATGCCGTATATCGACTTCGTTATTGATCGGATAATACAAAAGTATAATGTTTGTGTCCAGATATTCGTCCAGTTCGGAAATCCTGGCGGAAATATCGGCGGAAGCGGAATTTATATATCCGCTTTCCAGAGAAGCGCGGCGCTTAAGATATTCGCGCCTTATAAGTGCTTTTTGTGCCTTTGTGTTCATTTTACGCGGTATATGGGAGCTGATGGAGGATAACACATGGCGCGGCGGATATCTTCGGCCTTTTTATCACCTGATATTTCGGCGGTTATGACGAATCCGAAATCGGCCGCGGTGCCGGCTCCGCGGGAGGTTATGATATTTTTGTCTATTACAACCGCTTCGCCGCGTATGTCCGCGCATTCAAGCTCTCCGGTCATTGAAGGATAGCATGTTGCCGACTTGTCTCTCAATATTCCGAGATCGGAAAGAACAGTCGGAGCCGCGCATATCGCGGCCAGCATGACACCTTTTTTATCCGCTTCCGTCAATAAAGCGGAAAGGGCGGCGCATTTTTTTAAGTTTTCAACTCCCAGCCCTCCGCCGGGAAGGATCATCACACATGTATCGGCAAAGGCGTGAGATTCGGAAATTGTCATGTCGCAAACAATCTCTATCCCATGCGAGCCTTTTACGGTTTTGCGCTGCGGGTAAACCGAAACCATTTTCACCTGCGCTCCAGCTCTCCTGAGTATATCGACAGGGGTCACAGCCTCTGTTTCTTCAAAGCCGTCGGCAAAAAAAACGTATATTGTATCCAAATCTATTTATACCAGCCTTTCCACATCAGTTAAGAAGATAATTAAGCGTTCCGCCGCAGTCGGTGATATCTTTTATATCAAGCCCACTGTCCCGGGATATCACCGCGGCCATCGCGCATGGCTTTCTGAGTACAGCAAGTCCGGTTCCTTTGGGAAAAGCGCTGTCGGATGCCGACGTAAGCTTGATCCCGTCATGTATTTTTTCAGCCAGTAAAAGCTGTTCGCCAAATGAAAATGAAAATGAATAAGCTGTTTTTGAATCCAATGTCAGCGCGTATGCTTCGGGAGAAAAAATAACGGAGGCATACGATCTTTTGGCGGCGGAAGTATATTCTTCATATAATAATAATATTATTCGACTGTCAATGGGTGAAATATTTGTAAACTTATCACTCAGACGTACAAATCCGCGGGGCTTTCCCTGCCTGGAAGAGAATTCGTCTTCGGAGATCACCGTATATTCAGTATCGAAAGCGGTCTTGAATCCAAACCTGGAATAAAAGCCGAACAGCGGCGGGCTTTGGGGAATCGTTATAATCGCTTCGATGCCTTCGGTTCTGAGCTTTTCGGAAGCGAACGCATACAGCCCGGAAAACAGCCCTCCCCCGCGAAATTCGCGAGCGGTTGCGCAGGCATACATATACGATGCCCTGTGTTCACGCTTTCCGAGCTTGATTATAACAGGTACGAATTGCGCCATTGAAACCGGCTCCGCTCCGTAAAAAGCGGCGAGCGTCATGCCGGGCTTCCAGATTATTTTATAGAATCTTTCGGAAAACGCTCTGTCATTTTCTCCGAACGCCTGAATCCATAAATCAACGAGCTTCGGTATATCGTGTAATCCGGCTTCTCTGAATTCCGGCAAATTCATTTCACATAAGCTCCTTCTTTTCGAAAAATCCCTTGACGTAAACATATACACGGTCGGCAATTTCCTCACGTGAGAGCATTTTGCCATCGTCTGTGCATATTATCCGCGTCCATCCGAGCTTTTCGCAGGCGAAGATAGCTGCGGAGCGCGCGGCGGAAAGATGGACGCGCGTCTCATGGATATCCTTTTTATCTCCGCGCGCTTCAATAAGCGCGAGTGAATTTTCGACCGGTACGTCAAAAAACAGCGTCATATCCGGTTTTGGCAGCCCCAAAAGCCCGAATTCATATCCGTAAAGCCATTCCAGGAAAGAGTCTCTCTTTTCGTTTGGCAGCTTCGCAAGCTGATGAATGGCGTTAGCGGTGGTATATCTGTTTGATAATATTATAGTTCCGTTGTCATAATCCTTTTTCCAGTCAAGCATATATGACGCATATCTGTCGACCGCGTAAAACGAGGATGCGGCATATGGATTGACGATGTTTGGATCGGTACCGTAAGCTCCTGACAAATATTGCTCCACACATGCGCAAGCCGGGGAGCCGTATTGAGGAAAAGTGAGCTTTCTGACAGCGAGTCCTTCGCTTATAAGCTTTTCATACAGAAGCTCCCACTGGGTTTTTTTACCCGAACCGTCCAGCCCGTCTATGGCTATCATTATTCCCATTATCTATCTAACCTTCCGGTGATTTCTTTTGATTTTATATACGACCGCGCCAAAAATATACTTAGGCAGCTTCATCATGCGTCCTATTCTCGACGGTTGTTTGATAAGCCGGTAAAGCCATTCCGCGTTGCATTTTATAAACAGTCGGGGCGCGCGCTTTACCAGTCCGGCATACCCGTCAAGACTTCCGCCAAGCGCAAGTATCGCGCCGGTATTGATTTTTTTAATATTTTCGCATATCCACTTTTCCTGGCGCGGCGCGCCGAGGCATACGAACAGAATATCGGGAGACGCCGCATTTATTTCTTTTATTATTTCCCGCGTTTCTTCCGGCTTGAAAAATCCATCTCTCCATCCGGCGACACACAGCCCCGGATATTTTTCGCACAACTTTTCCGCCGCGGTTTCCGCAACCGCTTTTTGTCCTTCCCGTGCCGGCTTCGCTCCGAAGAAATATACCGTTTTGCCGTGATTCGCGGCATATTCGCACATTTTCAATCCGAGATCATATCCCGCGACCTTTTGTTTCAGCGGAGTTCCGAGAATTCTTGAAGCTAAAACAACTCCGGCTCCGTCCGGTATAACAAGATCGGCGCATGCTATGAGCTTGGCGACCTCCGCGTCTTCCTCACATATTTGCGCGATCTCCGCGTTTGGCGTGAAAACCGTAAAGCCCGTATGTTCCCTGCGTTCCAGAGCGGCGGCGACAACGTCCCGGGCCTGATCCATAGTGACATTGTCGAACAATACATGTCGCACGGCTATTCTTCCGGGCAAGCTGTCATTTATTGTTTTTTTGTCTGTCATAATTTACCCATTTGTTTGATCCTTTGCTTTGATCTTTCGTTTTTCAAGGCTTTCTTGTTCCGTTAATCTCCGTATTCGCGCCGTTTTTCCCTGCGGAATTCACCGTGTGCGCCTCCGGAATGAATATATATACCGTCGTTCCCTTATCAAGCTCGCTTTCTATGACGATTTTGCCTCCGTGTGCGCAGACGATTTCGTTTGCGATCGAAAGGCCGAGCCCGGTGCCTCCTGTCTGTGAGGATCTCGCCTTTTCAACACGGTAAAAACGATCGAAAATATGCGGGATATCCTCCTTTGGTATTCCGATTCCGTTGTCCTTTACGATATATACAACATAGTTGGCCTTTGGCAGTCCTTCAATATTATCACAATATCTGTAGAATACGCTGATTGCAATATTTCCGCCGTCCGGAGTGTACTTTATTGCGTTTTGAATCACGTTGATCATCACCTGCGCTGTTCGTTCCCGGTCGGCGTAAAGCATAGGAACGCTTTCGTCTGAGCAGGAGGCAACAAGGCTGTGCCGGTGCTGTCCGGCTTCGGTGCCGAGCATTTCCACGCAGTCGCGCATTAACGCGGCAGGATCAAAATACGACGGATCCCAGGATAGACGGTTGTTGTCAAGCCGGCTGATCATCAACAAATCGCGGACGATCCTCGTCATTCTGTCTGATTCGTTTACGACCATTTCAAGAAAATGCGCTCGTATCTCCGGCGGCATATCAGGATCCTCTATCACGCTTTCTGTCGCGCCTTTTATGCCTGTAAGCGGGGTTCTCAGTTCATGTGAAACGGTCGCGACAAATTCACGCCTTGACTTTTCAAGTTCGAAATGCTCCGAAACATCATGCAGAACGGCTATGATTCCGCCATACGGTTTATTATCGAGCTCTATATTGAATTTGCCTATGCTTATGTCTATCATTTTACCTTTGTATGAAATTTCTCTGAAAGCAATAGAACGGAAATCCGGTGAAAATATTACCTCTGACGATGTCGGAAGTGATAAAAGCGATATGAACTCGCCAAGCGGTATTCCTTTTTTTGTCTCGGAAAGATCAAGCAGCTTCACTGCCGTCTGATTTATCTGTATCGGCGCGCCGGAGGGGTCAAAGGCGACGACGCCGTCGTTCAGATAAGCAAAAATAGTTTCGAGTTTTTCGCGTTCTCCCGTCACCTCGTCCAGCGTCCTCTTCAGTTCTCCGGCCATCTTGTTGAACGTCCGTGTCAGCACTCCGATCTCATCTCGCGAATGAACCGGAAGCTTTTCAGAAAAGTCTCCCGACGCAAGCTTGGCGGCGCCTTTGGTAATATCAAGTATCGGAGAAGTGATCGCCCGCGAAAGCGAGAACGACAGCACAAGCGCTATAACAAGACCGATGATAAGCGCCTGCATTATAATGGTAAAAACGGTCCATGCGAATTCGTGCATCTCCTCCCGAGTATCTGAAATATAAATAATACACGAGCGCGTGGAAACGACATCGTCAGATTCTGTCAGATTTGCGGAAAGGCAGAGGGCATAATCCATGACGTCGCTTCCGACGAGCTGTTTTGAAGAATTCCTGCCGTTGATGGCGGACAGCAGGTTGTTTGTTTTTTTAACCGAATTTGTCGATGAGGACGACGTTTTCAACACCTCGCCAGAAGCGTCGAGCACATAAAAATCACGATTGACATCTATTCCGAGCTGTCCGGAAAAGGCGTTGAGTATATCGTAAAGCTCTGTCTCGTAATTAACCGAGGCAAGCGCCTTCGTAAGCCGCTCCTTCATTTTGGGCGTAAAGCATTGGTCCATCTGCCTGACAAAGCCGTCTGTGTAAAAAACAAACACATTGTTTAAAAGTATTGTTCCTACGACGGTCATGACAGAAAAGATGAACAGAACGAGAATCAGAACGATTTTAACTCGAAGGCGTTTATACATAATTCCATTTGTGCATTACGGGGCTATAAATATATAACCTGTTCCGCGCCGCGTTTCTATATATTCCGGATATTCGGAATTTCCGGATATTTTCTTTCTCAGGCGGGTCACGGTAACGTCAACCGTGCGTATGTCGCCGTAAAACCCTTCGTATCCCCACACTTTTTCCATTAATTCCTCGCGGGTATAAACGCGGTTTGCATTTTTCGCCAGGAAAACAAGCAACTCATATTCCTTTTTCGAAAGAGATAGCTTTTCTCCCGCGCGCGTTACTTCATAGCTCGTATTGTTTATCACAAGCTCTCCGACCTTTATTATATCCGCGCTGAGGCGTTCCTGAACAAGCTCGTTCGAATATCTCCTGATATTCGCCTTTATGCGGCTGATAAGCTCTGGTATGCTGAAGGGCTTTGTAAGATAATCGTCCGCGCCAAGCTCGAGCCCCGTTATCTTGTCGGTCTCTTCTTCTCTTGCGGTAAGCATTATTATCGGCGTGTCCTTTTGTCTTCTGATTCGGCGGCATACCTCAAAGCCGTCCATTATCGGCAGCATCAGGTCGAGTAAAATGAGGTCATATTTGCCGTCAAGAGCCTCTTCGAGTCCGCATTTTCCGTCATAAACGCACATGGCGTCAAAGCCGGAACGTTTTATGTTGTATGATAATATCTCGGCTATGTTCTTTTCATCCTCGACAATGAGTATTCTCTTTTTTTCAACAGCCGGTGAACTGGTTTTTTTATCCATTAAGGCTTATCCTCCGGTTATATTTGTTAACGCGGCGATTATTAAAACAGTAATTAAATAAGTCTTGTTTTATAAGAAAGAAAATCCATATACAAGAGCCTTTTCTCTCTTTTAGCGGTAATTATTTAATTGCCGAGTTAATAAACCCGCGCTTTTAATAAATTATTATCTTATTGCCGTTTTAATAACGCTCCACCCTTCCGGCAAGCGTGGCGGGAGAAACATTCGTTTGATAGAGGCGCACGCCCTTTTTGCGCGTACCCGCAAGGATAAAGGATTTGGGTATGTCGTTGGAAATTACCGTGAGCTTTTTGTCATCCTGTGTTTTTTTTAAAAAAGCGCGTGTCACCTTCGACACTGTTGAATTATCAGCGTCGATTATCGCGATTACATCGCGCTTCAATATCGAAAAATTATTGCCCGCATGCAAAAACATTTTATGCTCCTTCGGGGTAACGCTTAAGGCCCCTTTTGGAAAAGGGGCCTTAAGAATCCCCTAAAACTCATATTGGGTTTGTACGTGTTGTTGTATTATACTGAGGGATAATGTTAAAGCCTTTTTTGGAAAAGGGGCCTTAAGAATCCCCTAAAACTCATATTGGGTTTGTATGTGTTGTTGTCGCTTATACTGAGGGATAATGTTAAAGCTATTTTTGGAGAGGGGTCATAAGAATAGGGAATTCTTTAGAGGACAAAGTTTGAATTCACATGCCGGTAAGGCGGTTGCGTTTGAAAAAGCAAAGCGGAATTGATATCTTTAAAATGAGCTTTTTGGGGCCGGGGACTTTTTCGCGAAAAAGTCTCCGGGCGTACCTCTTCCCCCAATTAATTTGCCTTATCAAAAATTACCGCGTTGGTTTCGTCTACGGTAAAAAACGACAGCACGTCATGCTCTCCGACATAATCGTGTAAAAGCTTCAGGATTTCCAATGTATTGTTTGCAGAGGTAAATCCTATTATTGAAATGTCCGATTCATTCATCTGATTCTTCAGCATTTCAAATGAGGCGGAAACTTTGTACTTACCGTCCTTGGACGGGATATTAACCTCGCACAGCGAACATCCCATCGCCGACAGCTTATTATTTAGCATATCCGCATCGTAATCAACTCCGTCGGATATTCTGATCAGGCGAGTTTTTCGCTTTAATACCTTCAACAGCGCGCTTTGAGCGCTGTTTATCTCGATTACGGCATTGTATTCGTTTCCGGAATCTATCCTTATTCCTATGACATGACCGTCAATGGCGGCTCTTCTCACAAGCGAAGGCGATGATATAATCTCGTCAGCTGTAAAAAATATTGTTGCCGATAAATCATTCTCGCGCAAATATTTTAATATGCTTTCCGCTCTGTCACCGGAAAAATCCGTAAAAGTGAGCGCGATCGCGCTGGTGTTTACCTCCGGCTCCTGGGGATTGGGAGGATCCATGGTTTCCGTCGGATCTATGGTTTCCGTCGGATCCGTTGTATCGGGAGGATCAGGTGGATCGGGAGGATCGGGGATCACAACAGGTCTGAACGATTCTGTCAGCTCAAGAAGCGTCAGCTGTGCCGACGAATCCTTCAGCCTCACATAAAGCTTTCCGTCATATGTGTCAGTTTCTAATTTTACATCCAGAATCGGCGCATATTTAGCGGGCAGATAAGACACTTCGTTGTGGGTTACCGTGTTTACAGGCAGCCAGCCGTTGTTATATTTGATTCTATCGGGCCGTTGAGAGGTGTATGAAATGTAAGAATGTGTTCGGGTGTTTTCTATATAAAATGCTCCAACTCCCGTCGAGCTCCATGTTATATAAGAAAACTCGAGAAACATATCCACCGGAATATATAAGTTTTCATTAATGTCTTTAAAATACGGCTGAGTTTGATTTGATGTAAAGACGCGGTCGTTTACATACATTTTTGGAATATCTGCGGCTTCCGCTCCGGGTGCGGTATAAAATAACAGAGAGGCCGAAAGGCACATCGCGACGCATAAAACCGACGCAATGAGCTTCATCGAGCGATTATTATGGATTGTGGATCTTTTCTTTTTCTCACGAGTGTTTTTCATTTTATTGGCGTTACTCCGCATTATTGGCGTTACTCCGCAAGATACGTTTTGTATATATAGTTGACGGTCATTTTTGTGATCAATGAATAGCTGACCACTCCGGATTGCTGCCCCTGACTCTTAAGATAGCCGTCGTTTATTTTTGAGGCCGTTTCAGCATAAATATTTTTTTCATATTTTTTGAAAAATTCCGAAAAAGCGCTGTATTCGCCTGATATTTTTTTATTTAACCTCGCGGCGGCGGTGTAATAACGGTCCTTGTTTGTTTTATACGCGGAATTCGCTATCGTTGAATAGACATCGCAAAGTCCGGCGTATCTTATAAAATCGTCATCGCTTTCAAGGCACACGAGAAGAGCG
The DNA here is from genome assembly GCA_034925865.1 of Oscillospiraceae bacterium. Taxonomy (NCBI): domain Bacteria; kingdom Bacillati; phylum Bacillota; class Clostridia; order Eubacteriales; family Oscillospiraceae; species Oscillospiraceae bacterium. The sequence goes on from JAYFRN010000007.1 coordinate 53,117, forward strand.
ATAAAGTTTGCTTCGTTTTCAAACGCGACTCCGCGCTGATGCGCGCATTCGTGCGCGGCGGAATATGCTATCACATAATCAGGATAATTTATGTTTACGTTTGATTCTCCGGTGAAAAATGTATATACGCCGGATACATGAGTATATGTCCACGGCTCCGAAAGCATCACAGGCTTTGCTCTGAAGCCTTTATTCTGTAAAAAATCATATTTTGAGCAAAGTGAATCAACGGCATTGTTGATTTTTGAGGACAGCGCCGCAAAGCTCGTCAGGCATAAGGACGCTCCGCGCTCGTTATATGTAACCTTTTCGCAGGAGGTATTCAGCTCGTCGATAAACCAGTCAAGCACATTAAAAAGCTTATCTTCGTCTATGTCACCGCCTATGCCGAGATGCTCCTCGACGCTTACGCGCCTGTAACATGGGGCAAAGGTTATGACAAACAGGTCAAGCACGACAAGGCACACCATAACGATAACGGAAAATCCGCGTGGGAACCGTGCTCTCGCATCGCCGAATATCACGCGGAACAGGTATACTATAAGCGATATAAGCACAAAAACCGTGAAGACACAGAAAAACAAAGTCAGAACCTCCGCCACCGAAAACGGAGCGACTGACATAACGGCTCCAAGAGTCCATCTGACTTTTGACGCCGCTTGGGAAGAAAACCATTCAGCAAAATCCCTGTTATAAGCCATTACGGCATAAAGCACGGCGCAAATGGCGGAAAAACATATGAGAGAAAAGAAAACCGGACGCCGTTTTATAAAAAGAGTAATCGGTTTTCCTGGCTGCTTCTTGATTTTTGATGCCTTTTTCTTATTCATTATCATAAGGGGATCATTTGATCCCGGATCGTGTATATATGGTAATTGCGGTGACAATATGAAAAGATCCCGCAATAACTTGTTATTCTGTTTATTGTTAATTAAATAATAATTAAGCCGATGTGTCAAAGGCGTTCTCTTTTTGACGTAATGATACGCGTTAATAATTATTATCTGATTGTTTCTGAAATAATATTAAATTTTATGATTTTTTATATAAAAATAATAAAAACGCATACGATAGTGAGGAAAATATGATAAAACAATGATTGCGCAGGTGGCAATCAATGGATACTGAACTCCAAAATCAACGATTTGCGTTAAAAAACGGCATTATTCAGTATACATTATTCAGCTCGAGCTTTGCCGTGACATTGAGGAGAAACGCGGCGGATAATATTGTCTGCGATTCAATAAGGCGTGTTCTTTTTATCAGTTCAGCTCCGCGTTTAAAGCTGCGGAAAAATATTTTACATATTCAGCTCCGAAAAGAGCCTCCGCACAGACGCGAAAATCCTCCGGCACAGGAGCGACCGCAACGACATCATCTCCGGTTTCCGGATGAGGGAACGAAACGGACAGGCAATGGAGCGCCTGCCGTCCGATCAGCCGGCTTTCTTCGCCGTAAAGCGCGTCACCGAGAGGTAAAAGTCCTATACCGGCAAAATGAGCTCTTATCTGATGTGTTCTCCCGGTGACCGGATTCACCAGAACCAGGTGATATCCGTTTACAGACACCAAAACGCGGTATTTCGTCAAAGCGAAACAGCCTTCCGGATCGTTTTCGCTTCCCGCAATATCGCTTTTTTTTTCAATCGTCTCTCTCTTTATCGGATTGCCCGGGACGCGACGGATATTCAATGATATCTCTCCGCGGATTTCGCTGTTTTCCGGAAAAGCTCCGCGGACAATGAGAATATATTTCTTTTTAAAGCGGCCGTCATGGAGAGCGAGCAACCCGGAAATTTTCGAGGCGGCGACGCGGTTTTTCGATATGACGACAACCCCGCTCGTATCGCGGTCAAGCCGTGTGGCACAGCGGAAAACATAAGGCGACGGCAGATAAGCCGTGACGCGCGCGGCAAGTGTGTCGCCACGCAGCTTTTTTACGGGATGTACGGCAAGAAACGGCGGCTTGTTTATGCATAAAAGCGCGCTGTCTTCGTAAATAATATCAAGCGGAGCGTCAAATGGTTCCACTCCCGCGGATGAATGCAGGTCTTCAATCTCAAGCCGGACAATATCTCCGGCGCGCAGAATATATCTTACGGTAACCTCAACACCGTTCACCGTTATTCCGGTCTTTTTCGCTTTCAGAGAGGAAAGCGCCATACGCCCCATCCCCACCTTGCTCCTGGCAAAGGTGCGGAGAAGCATACCGGCGCATTCCTCACCGATAATATATTCCACGGATCAGATTACCGGGACTATCCAGCCGAATTTATCTTCGGCGCTGCCCCACTGTATGGCGGTTATAGTGTCGTAAAGCTTCTGTGAAAGCTTTCCGATTTTTCCGTCGTTGATTATCATTTTATAATTTCCCTCGGCAAGCTCGCCGACAGGGGAAATAACGGCGGCCGTGCCTGTGCCGAACACCTCTTTAAGCTCGCCCTTTTTATACGCGTCCTTGATCTCGTCGATCGAAATAAGTCTCTCAGATACGTTGAGTCCCCAATTTCTGAGGACGGCAAGACAGGAATCACGCGTAACGCCCGGAAGAAGGCTTCCGCCGAGCATCGGTGTGACGATTTCGTCGCCGATCACGAAGAAAACATTCATTGTGCCGACTTCGTCGACATATTTTCTGTGAACGCCGTCGAGCCAGAGAACCTGTGAATAGCCGATGTCATGCGCCTTTTTTTGCGAACGGAGCGAAGCCGCATAGTTTCCGCCGGCTTTCGCAAAGCCGATTCCGCCCTTGACGGCGCGGACATATTCGTCCTCAACATAAATCTTGACCGGATTTAATCCTTCGGCATAATATGCGCCGACCGGAGAAAGGATGATTGAGAAAATATATGTGTCGGACGGGCATACGCCGAGATGAGGATCCGTCGCAAAGATAAACGGACGGATATAAAGCGAGGTGCCGACATCGTTCGGAACCCAGTCGCTGTCGACCTTTACGAGCGCTTTAATGGCGTCGAGAACATAATCCGGATCCACCTGCGGAATGCAGAGGCGTTCGTTTGTGTTGTTCATTCTTTCTATATTTTTCTGAGGCCTGAAAAGCTGAATCTTTCCTTCTTTGGTTTTATATGCCTTCAGACCTTCAAACATTTCCTGGCCATAATGAAAGACCATTGCGGAGGGATCAAGAGAAATGTTCTGATACGGAACGATTCTTGCGTCGTGCCAGCCCTTTCCCTCGGTGTAGTCCCATAAAAACATATGGTCGGTAAAGTACTTGCCAAAGCCGAGCTTTGTATAATCGGGCTTTGTCTTCTTTTTGTCGGTAAGCCGTATTGTTATTTCGAGCGGCTTTTTATCCTGTGCCATAACTTGCCTCCGAACTTCTGCCGCAAAGCAGAATATTTGTAATAGAATAAGTATACCTCAAACAGCGTAGAATTTCAAGTAATATGAAGAAAATACGGCTTAAAAAAACATAAAAAAGCACTTGACAAACATTATAGCCTGTGATATTATATACAAGCGCGTAAAAAAGTAAACAAAAATGATCCATTAGCTCAGTTGGTAGAGCACATGACTTTTAATCATGGTGTCCGGAGTTCGACTCTCCGATGGATCACCATTAAAACACCGGGTATGAATTCATGCCCGGTGTTATTTTTTGGGTTTTTGCGTTCAGTCTATAAGCTCGTTCTGCCGATTTAATAACAAATAAGTGCCCGGCAGACATATTTCTGCCGGGCGCTCATTTTTTTATTTTTAATCAGATATCAGCTTGTCAAGCGTTCCCGGAAATTAACAGATTGATCGCTGCCTTTAGCTGTGAATTTTCCGTTTCAAGCGCATCGATTCGCTCTTCGGTCGTCGGCTGTATAACCGGTTCATTTGCTTCTTCCGATTCTAATTCCGAAATTTCACCCGCGGTCAGCTCAATGTACTTTCCGTTTATGTATTTTTTCATATTTTAAATTCCCTTCATTATGATTTTTGTTCCCGCCGGGAATACGGTCGAGCCATAGCATTCGAGCTTGAACGATGCTATGTCGGATCCGTCCCACCATGCTCTGTCGCTGATTTTGATATAAGTATTGCTGCCCCCGGCGCGCAGCATACTAATCCAGGTATCGCCTATTTTTCTAAATGTGAAGCTGGTTTGACACGGAGCGTTTGTTTTTACAAAGCCTCCCACAAGCATAGAGTACTTTGATCCGTTTATTGTGAGATATATATAAGCTGTCGAAGCTGCTGCCGCGGGAGCGTCTAAAATAATATCAAATTCGGAAAATTCGCCTATATTCGTATATTCTATACTGTTTACCGCCTCGTCAAGAATTTCGGAACGTATGTAAGCGCCTATCTCTCGATTGAGAACTCCGGCAAGAACGGCATTGAATTCAGCTTCCGTTCCCGCATATCCGCCGCTGTACGCGGATTCATACGCGCTTTTTCCGTTAAATCGTCCCGCTTCGGCATCCGCGCATACTGACAGCGCGATACTTTCCGCTTTCTGGGCTATTTCACGCAGCTGAGACGAAACGGAAGGAGTCGGAGGCTCGGGCTCTGCATCGGCAGGAGCGGGAACATTGATGATATGAAGGCAAACCGCGCGGCTGATAATAATATTTTCGCCTGCCGAACCGACAACGGTCATTGTTCCGTATCCGCCGGAAGCGGTAAATTCCTTCGGGACATCGACAGGCTCGCCCCTATACAGCACTGTCACACCCTCCGTTTTGTCAGGAGGATAAAAGCAAAGGCTTATGTCAAGTCCGTCCCAATCTTTTGAAAGCGACAGCTCGATTTTTTCAAATCCGTATGTTCCGCGTGTGCAAAGCTCCGCGGCTTCAGGATATATTGCGTATTTATCAAGAGTTAATATCATTTAAATTCCTTTCTGTGTTTTGCGACATATATTAGCCACACTATTACTATATCATGTTATTCGCCATAAGTCAATAGAAATACTATTATATTCTGATAATATTTTTTATTATGCTTGACATATAATAGCCTTGCTAATATAATATTTATTGTTTACCCTGCGTTTATATAATTACCGCCTAAAGATAGAAAAGTCTCTGATATATGGGTTCCCTATCTTATAAGACAATGATTATTTAAATTAAAAATTTATCAAAGGATAATACGCCCATGAACGATCAGGCCGGCAACATACGCGCTCTGCGCCGACGCTCGGGGTTATCCCAGAGCGAATTCGCGGCAAGAATCGGCGTCCATCAGACCGCCGTCAGCCAATGGGAAACCGGACGCACCGCCCCCGACTCGGCAACTGCAAAAAAAATCGCCAAATTATTCGGCACAGACATCGGCTATATTCTCGGCGTCTCATATGTAAAAGAAGCGGTCAGGATTCCGGTGCTCGGATCTGTCGCTGCCGGCATTCCGATGTCAGCTGTCGAGGATATCCTTGATTTTGAGGAAATATCGGCGGAAACTGCCGCACGCGGCGAATATTTTGCGCTAAGAATAAAAGGCGACAGCATGGAGCCTAAAATTTCCGACGGCGATGTTGTGATCGTCAGAAGCTGTTCCGACTGCGATTCAGGTAAAACGGTGATTGCATTGATCGGTAACGGAGAAGCAACATGTAAAAAGCTGAAGAAGACATCGGAAGGTATTTTTCTCATTTCGATGAACACGGCTTATGAACCTATTTTTTTTTCAAATCGTGATATTCACTCGCTCCCTGTCGTGATCCTCGGCGCCGTTGAAGAGCTTCGGGCGAAATTATGACTGTACGCGCTAAAGTAACTCACAAATACGTCGCTATTAAGTATTGAAAAACTCATGCGTATGATATATAATGGTAACATCTTTGCTGATTGTTGATCGCGCGTCTGCTTATTCGGTATAATAATATTTTAGAAAATTTTATTGCTAAGCGGCAGTCGTTTATTAATAATTTAAAAAATAATACAAATATACAGGAGGAACTATTAAATGAAAATCACAAAAGCTGTAATTCCCGCGGCAGGGCTCGGGACGAGAATGCTGCCCGCCGCTAAAGCTGTTCCGAAGGAAATGATGCCGATAGTGGACGAGCCTGCCATCCAGTATCTTGTCGAAGAGGCTGTTAAATCCGGAATAACTGACATACTTATAATCACAAACCGCGATAAAGACGCGATAGAGGATTATTTTGATTATTCTCCCGAATATGAAACAAGGCTGACCGCTTCCGGAAAAACCGAAATGCTCGAAAGAATCAGACGGGTGGCAAATCTCGCCAACATCCAGTTTGTTCGCCAGAAACAGGCGAAGGGTCTCGGACACGCGGTCCGCTGTGCCAAGAGCTTCGTCGGAAACGAGCCGTTCGCGGTCATGTACGGAGACGATATAATCGACGCCGCGAAGCCGACCGTAGGCGAAATGATAAAGCTTTATGAAAAGTATGAGCTGCCGGTCCTCGGCGTTCAGACCGTTTCGCGCGAGCAGATCAAAAAATACTGCACGCTCGACGCGGCAAAGCTCGCGGACAGAGTCTATAAAGTGAAGGATATGATAGAAAAGCCGACCGAGGAACAGATAATCACTCAGCTCGCCATCCTCGGCAGAGTGCTGCTTACCCCGGATATATTCGATATAATCGATCACACATTGCCCGGCGCGGGCGGAGAGATACAGCTGACAGACGCCATGGCAGAGATCGCCCGTGCGCGCGGCATGATCGCATACGAATTTGACGGCGTGCGCCATGACATGGGCAGCAAGCTCGGATTCCTGATCGCGAACGTTTCGATGGGTGTAAAAAATCCCGAAATCGGATCGGATTTTAAAAAATGGCTAAAGGAATTTGCGTCAGAACTGTAAGCTGAAGGTTTGTGAGACTTCAAAAAGCAAATTCTGGGTTAAAAATTAATATGTAGGATATCAATAATCGACCCGACAAATTTTAATGTTTCATATTCATACACAGCAGCCTTTCCCTCTAATATAGGGGCGACCTTTGGTCGTCCGTTCGATTTCTTCCCGATACAGTATAAATTGTTATAGCGATTTGCAATTTTAAAAGTGGGAAAAGGAGCGGAACCAAAAACTTTGCGCCGTTCAAGTTTCCGCCCCTTCTCCCCCTTAAGCCCCCCTCCTTTTGGCTTATAGGGCAGATGTCATCCCTGCCAGTTCCAAATGCGCTTTGTATATAAACAAGTCGCGAATTATATCCGGAAGTTAAAGTTTTAACATATATGATAAGGGCAGCTTTTTAACTGACAACTTCGAGTAAGTAAAATAAGCCAAATACGAATTGCAAATTATGAAAAGGGTATCATTCCATTAAATTATAGAAAACGACGGTGATTATATGAATGCCGAAAGAAGATCAAAGGAAAACTATTATCTCGATATCGCTCAGGCTGTCGCGGAGCGAAGCACCTGCTTGAGAAAAAAATACGGCGCCATAATAGTGAAAAACGATTCCATTGTATCAACCGGATATGTCGGCGCGCCGCGCGGACGCAAAAACTGCTGCGACCTCAACTATTGCCAGCGCGAAAAGCTTAATGTGCCGCGTGGAGAAAGATACGAGCTGTGCCGCTCCGTACACGCGGAGGCAAACGCGATAATAGCGGCAAGCCGCGAGGAAATGCTCGGCGCGACGCTTTATCTTACCAGTATCGATGTCAAAACAGGCGAACTCATTCCAGATGCCTGCTGCTGTCAGATGTGCAAAAGGCTCGTGATCAACGCGGGAATCGAAAAAGTCATAATAAGAAACTCCACTGATGAATATACCGTCTACAATGTCAGCGATTGGGTCGACGACGATGACAGCCTTTCCGGCACCTTCGGATACTGAAGCTTATAATCGGAGAAAACTGATGAAAATACTGTTCGTCTGCTCCCAGAATACCTGCCGCAGCCCGATGGCACAGGCGATTGCCACACAGCTTTATGCGAAATCTGTCAAAGCTGAAGACAAACCGGAATTCGAATTCGATTCGGCGGGAATAGACACATTCGGCGCCTCTGACATTGCCGCGAACGCCAAAAAAGCGATATACGGGCTTTACGGCATCATGTTCGCGCACCGTCCGCAGACGCTCACAAAGGAGCTTATCGATAAAAGCGACCTCGTCATTGCAATATCTCAAAGACATTTATTATATATAAAGCAAAAATTCGGTGCCGGGCTTGAAAACGAATCAAAGCTCACAGTGATGCCGGAGGATATACCGGATCCGTTCGGCATGTCTGAGGAAGCGTATCTCATGTGCGCTCAGGAAATCGAACGCGGGATAAAAACGCTTTTCGGAAAGCTGGGCATATTAAAATGAGTGATTCAGCCGTGAATCAAATAAGGCTTGAGCCGGTTTCAATATCGCATGCCGCTTTGATCAGTGAAGCGGAAAAAAGGATCTTCACCTCTCCATGGAGCGAAAACGATATTTTACGCCTTTGCGAAGAAATGTGTTGCACTGCAACACGTGTGATCGGCTTCTGCGCATACCTCGGAGACAGCTTTTCCGGTTACGCCACAATGTACTGCGTGGCCGGAGAAGGTCAGATAAACAACATTGCCGTTTTGCCGCAATTCAGGAGAAAAGGCGTCGGAAACGCGCTTCTCACGGAGCTTTGCGGCGCGGCGCGCCGAGCTGAGCTTGACGTTATGTTTCTCGAGGTCAGAAGGTCGAATTTCGCCGCGATGTCTCTTTATGAAAAACACGGCTTTGTCCGGATCGGCGAGAGAAGGGGCTTTTATACCGCACCGGTTGAGGACGCTATTTTATTAAAACGGCAATTAAAATAATAGCTGTTTTATGTGACATGTGACTCACGAGCGGTGATTATTTAAATGCCGAGTTAATAAAGCTAATAAATTGCCGCATTAATTATAAAAAGGAACTCATAAATTGAATATCCTCGCAATAGAAAGCTCGTGCGACGAAACGGCCGCGGCCGTCGTGGCCGACGGAAGAAGGATCATATCCAGCGTCGTGCTGTCGCAGATAGACATTCATAAAAAATATGGCGGCGTTGTGCCGGAAATTGCCTCCCGTGCTCACACCGAGGCTGTTTCCGGTCTTGTTTCGGACGCTTTGGAACAGGCCGGAGCGACATTTGCGGATATTGAAGCCGTCGCCGCAACCGCTCAGCCGGGCCTTATCGGCGCGCTGTTGGTCGGAATGAACTTCGGAAAGGCTCTGGCGTATTCCGCGGGCAAGCCGTTCATTCCGGTCAATCATATAAGAGGTCACATCGCCGCGTCATATCTTGCGTTTCCTTCGCTTGAGCCGCCTTTTCTGGCGCTCGTCTTGTCCGGAGGGCACACATCGATGATCAAGGTCGCGGACTATACGCGTTTTGAGGTGATCGGTCACACGCGCGACGACGCGGCCGGCGAAGCCTTCGACAAGGTGGCGCGCGTTATGGGGATGCCTTATCCCGGAGGGAAGGAAATGGACTCCGCCGCGTCGCTCGGCACTCCCGGAAAATATTCTTTTCCGTCTCCCGCGGTCAAAGATTCTCCGTTTGAATTCTCGTTTTCGGGTCTTAAAACCGCCGTCATCAACCGCCTGAACAACGATGCCCAGCGAAAGATTCCCATACAGGTTCCGGATATCGCACGTTCGTTTACAGACTCCGTTGTTTCGGCTTTAGTATCTCGCTCGGAAAACGCGTTCAGATATACCGGATGCGGCACGCTCGTGCTGTGCGGCGGCGTATCCGCCAACAGCCATATACGATCCGCCTTCGCCTCTCTCGCGCAGAGAAAAGGTCTCCGTCTCTGCGTCCCTCCCGTATCGCTGTGCGGAGATAACGCCGCGATGATCGGAGCACAGGCCTACTATGAATTTCTCGCCGGAAATGTCGGCTCGATTTCCTCAAACGCGTCCGCTGATGCCGAAATATGATAAAATCAGCCAGGCTTTACAACGGGATAAAACCGTTCCAATTTACAATAAACGTTCAATAAAAAACACACCTTCGGCAAAAAAGTTTTCCACAGCCTGTGGAAAAGCCTGTTGAGTACGCGCTTCTATCGTGACTTTTCGATTAAAAATCGCCATTCTGATGAATTAAGCCTGTGGAAAACCATGTGGTAATTGTGGAAAGGTTATACAGCAGGCTTAAAATAAAGGTTTACAAATATACCCGCCGGACTTATGCGGATATCAGACAAGCATAAAAGTAAGGTGCCAAAATGATGAATAATACCGAAAAACCGGCCGTTTTGCCCGATATCTCTGACACCGGCGTGAAAACGGCAAAAAAAAGCATTTCCCCGGCGGTGATCCGCCGTCTTCCGCGTTATTACCGTTATCTCGGAGAGCTTTTAAAAAACGGAATAACAAGAATTTCATCGCGTGAGTTATCAGAGAGAATGAGCGTGACCGCAAGTCAGATACGTCAGGATCTCAACTGTTTCGGCGGCTTCGGAAAATACGGCTACGGATATGATGTGGCGCTGCTGCATGAAGCGATCGCGGAGATTCTCGGCATAAAGAATGCGTATTCAGCCGTAATAATCGGCGCGGGAAAATTAGGCAACGCGCTGGCCAACCATTCGCTGTTTTCAAAGAGCGGGGTCAAGGTCATTGCGTTGTTTGACGTCAACCCGGAGATAATCGGCAGATCGGTTGCCGGTGTCGATGTGCTACCGATGGATTCGCTCGAAAGCTTCTGCCGCGGCAAGAAAATAAATCTGGCGGTTCTTACGCTGCCTAAATCCGAAACCCAGGCGGCGGCCGTCCGGCTCGCGAAGCTCGGGATATACGGATTTTGGAATTTTGCGAACATGGAGCTGGCTCTTCCAGATTATCCGGATGTCAGGATAGAAAACGTTCATATAGGCGATTCGCTGATGCGCCTGTGTTATGCCATGGCAAACGGAGAAAAGGGCGAGATAATAGAAAATTAGAGGATATTCCATGGAAAAGATATATACAATACCCGTAAACGAAGCCTTTGAGATATCAGACGGATGTCCTTTCTGCAGGATGTATGAAAAGCTTGAGTCAAGCGAGATTGAGCTCATTCTCGGCGCTTCGCTGATGGAGCCGGACATAAGAACAAAAACAAACAAGCTGGGCTTTTGCCGGAAGCATTATGATCAAATGCTTTCCGGTAAAAACAGGCTTGGTCTGGCGCTCATGCTGGACAGCCATCTTGATTGTGTACGCGAAGCGGTTCTCTTCAAGTCCTTTTTGGGTCTGATACGCGAGAATACGGAAAAAATTGCCGATAACGCAAAAGCGATCGCGGATTCATGCTATATATGCGGTAAAATTGATATGCATCTTACAAAAATGTTTGAAACCTCGATGCTTTTATGGGACGCCGACCCGGATTTCCGGAAAAAATTCGATGCCCAGCCGTTTTTCTGCATCCCACATTATTCGCAAATGATGCGGATATCAAAAGCATATATATCAAAAAAGAAGCTTCCGGATTTCGCGGCGGCCGCTCAGCATATTCAGAGTGTTTATATCGGAGAGCTGGAGAAAGACATTGACTGGTTCTGCAAAAAGTTTGATTACCGTTTTAAGGACGAACCGTGGAACAACAGCCGAGATGCCGTTGAACGCGCGGCGTCATTCCTTTCAGGAAAGGCCGGCGCATTAAAATGATATCCCGGCAATATATATACGACATAGCTCCTCTTGAGGATTTCGATATCAGGCTGATTTTTGAATGCGGACAGTCTTTCCGCTTTTTCCCCGCCGAAAGAGACGGCAGACAAGGATATGAGGGCGTCGCCGCAGGCAGCTTTATACGCGCGGAAAAAGCGCGTGACGGCTGTATCCGTGTTGTCAGCGACGCCGGAAAACAATTTATCGACGAATATTTCGATATGAGCACGGACTATTCATGTGTCCGCAGCGATATACTTGCTCACAGCATGCAAAACGCGGCGCTTTACGACACAATGACCCGTGCCATGAAGGCCGGAACCGGCATACGAATACTGCATCAGGAGCCGTTTGAAACGCTTATCAGCTTTATCACTTCGCAAAATAACAACATCCCGCGCATACGCTCGCTCATCGCCCGCCTTTGCCGCGAGCTTGGAAACGGCTTCGAGTCGCCATATGGCGAGACTGTTTATGCCTTTCCGACAGCGGAGGCAGTGGCTTCAGCAGGTGAAAAGGCGCTTTTGGATATGAAATTCGGATTCAGAGCAAAATACATCGCCCGCTGTGCCGAAACCGTTGCTTCCGGGCGGTTTGACTTATCATCCGTCAGCGGGCTGAGGGACGATGAAGCGCGCATGGAGCTTATGACGCTTTATGGCGTTGGACCGAAGGTTGCGAACTGCGTATTGTTATTCGGATACGCGCGGAAGGATATGTTCCCGGTCGATGTGTGGATAAAACGCGCAATAAATACCCGGTTTGGCGGAACGCTTCCGGATTTCGGAGCATATGCGGGAATTGCGCAGCAATACATATTCAACAATGAAAGAAACGAGATTTAAAATGAGCGCAAGCGAAATAACGATCGCGTTCCGATGCGGAGCATGCGGAATGACTACAATTGAAAAGCTTAATATTTTTGAGCTTTCAGGAGGGCGTAAAATATTCAAATGCGACTGCGGTCAAAGCACTCTGGCAATAGAAACAGCCTCTGACAACAAGCTGAGGATTACCGCGCCTTGCATCGTATGTGAAAATCCGCACAGATTCACGGTCGCGCCATCTCTTGTTTTCGGTAAAGAACTGTTCCTGCTGCAGTGCCCGTATACGGGCGTCGATGTCGTGTTTGTCGGAGAAAAAAAGCAGGTTGAAAAGGCGCTTGACATATCCGACAAGCTGCTTCAGACCCTGATAGACGAAAACTTTGACGACGGGCTCAGCACAGAAGATGAGGCCGATGACATTGACGGCGACGAAGACGGCGACGAAGACGGCGATGACAACGATTATGAAAATGAAGACGAAGATGACCTTGATTTTGACGACGACGCCTTTGACGACGAATGCGAAAAAAGGCGGGGGTCTCTGAACGAGCAAAAAAACGGTATCGGAGAGAATCATAATTGCAATTGCAATCATGATTTTAATAATAATAATAACCGCGAAGCCGGGGAAATAAAAGCGGAAGAAGGCAAAAAGCCGAAAGCGCCGCATGACATTTCCGAATGCGATAATCCCGTGATTACCGGCGAAGTTATGTATCTTTTGCGGGACATGGTGACCGACGGCGCGCTCAGGTGCTCGTGCGGCGGTAAAAAACTTGCCATCGGCATCGGATATGACAGCCTTGTCATATCCTGCCCCTCCTGCGGCAGGATGAAAAAGCTCTTTACACGTTCCGAAAGCGATCGCGCGAAAGTGGAAGAGCTTGACAGCCTCACCCTTGAATAGAAATATTGTAAATGCGGACGGCGCAGGGCTTGACTAATCAGCAAAATGACCGAAAAAGGCTCCGCCTATTATTAAACTTAGTCTATATTTTTAAGCAAAAAACACAAAATCCCTTGACTTTTATATGCAAAAATGATAAAGTAAACAATGAAGATGAAATGTTTTATGCTTGCTTCGCGCCAAAAGGGGCGACTGAGCAGGTAAATAACGATACATAAGGAGTAAGTTATGTCTAAACTTGCATTATTGGGCGGAGAAAAAGCCGTCAAGCACAGCACAGGCGAAGTTGCCACACTCCCTCTTGTTCCGGAAAAGGCATATGTAACCGTTGAACGTTTGATGAGAGCCGGAGAAATCTCAACTTCTCCGATAGTAGGACAATTTGAAAAGAGATTTTGCGATTTCATTGGCGTAAAATATGGTATATGCGTTCCCAACGGAACTACCTCCATTCAGGCAGGTCTTTTTGCGGTCGGCGTCGGCCCCGGAGATGAGGTAATCGTTCCTTCGTTTACTTTCTGGGCGTCGGTCGGTCCCGTCGTTGTCAACAACGCCACCCCGATATTTGCGGAGGTTGATTATGACTCTCATAACCTTACCGCGGAAACAATCGAGCCCCATATCACCTCTAAAACAAAAGCTATCGTGGTCGTCCACGTCTGGGGCACCCCGGTAGATTTGGATCCGATCCTGGCTCTCGCGAAAAAGTATAACCTCAAAATCGTTGAAGACTGCTCTCACGCTCACGGCGCAATGTACAAGGGCAAAAAGGTCGGCTCTATCGGAGACGTAGGATGCTTCTCAATGCAGGGCTCAAAGACTCTTGCCGCCGGAGAAGCCGGAATAATGGTCACCAACAATATCAGTTATTATGAAAGGGCCTGCGCTCTCGGTTCTTACGAAAGACTTTCCGCCCTCCCCGCCGATTCTGCGTACAGACAGTATTCTCTGACCGGATTCGGTTATAAGCATCGCGTTCATCCGCTTGCAATCGCCATCGCGGACGCACAGCTCGACAATCTTGCGGAAGTCAACGCACTCCGCAATAAGAACGCCGCTTATCTTGAAAAGCTCATATCTGATCTGTCTTATATCACAGTTCAGAAGGTTCCTCAGGGTGCCGAACGTCTTTATGCATATCATTATGTCCGTTACAACCCCGAAGAACTTGAAGGGCTAAACCTCAACACCGTTCTGAGTGCCGCCGCCGCCGAAGGCGTCAGCTGCGGTTCCTGCGGATACGGTCACTTGCATACCGCTCCGCTTTATACCGGAGACGGAATCTGGGGCGGACGCAATCCGATATATCCGGAAGGATGCACATATAAAAAAGGTCAGCCGCTTCCCGTTACTGAAAAGCTCGCCGATCGCGCATTTATGCTCGCTCCCCGCTTTGAAAAGGAATGCAAGGAACACCTTGAGCAGTATTCGGAAGCATATCACAAGATTCTCGCAAATGTTGATGACCTCGTCAAATACGAAGAGGACAATAACCTTCGCGAAGTAAAGATAAAGAACGCCGGCAGAAGCGTTAATATGTATAAATAACCGCAAAACACAATGATTTAATTCCACCGCCTTAATCCGGCGGTGGAATTTTTGAAAAATATGTAGGAGCGACCATTGGCCGTCCGAATTAATAAAATGAATTTTTATTAATCCCGCCTCAAAGGATAAATATATGAAATCGCCGTTTCCTCATTCCGCCGGATTTAAGCGTTATTACACCGAAGACTATTATTTTAAATCGGTTTTCGGTGAAAAAACCGCGCGCCTTCCCATAGACGCGGGCTTCACCTGCCCGAACATCGACGGCACGAAGGGCATAGGCGGATGTATATACTGCTCCGGACGTGGCAGCGGCGACTTTTCCGCGGAAAGCGCGTTTTCCGTTACGGAACAACTTGCTCAGATGCGTGAGGCGCGTTCGTCCAAATGGGAAGTCAAAAATTATATCGCCTATTTTCAGGCACATACGAATACCTACGCGCCGCCCGAAAAGCTCAGAGCACTGTTTGATGAAGCGCTTACATTTCCCGGAGTTTGCGGAATATACATTGCAACGCGCCCGGATTGCCTTGACGGCGGCATAATTTCTCTGCTCGGGGAATACAGCGAAAAGACAAAGCTCTCGGTAGAGCTCGGGCTTCAAACCTGCAATGACGTTACAGCCGGAATTATAAACAGATGCCACACTTATTCGGATTTTCTGTGCGGCTATCAGGCGCTTAAGGATGTGGGAATCCGCGTATGCGTCCATATAATAAACGGCCTGCCAGGTGAGAATAAAGACGATATGCTGTATACCGTCAGAGAAACCGCTAAGTTAAGACCCGATGGCATAAAAATACACCTGCTTCATATTTTACGCGGAACCGCCGCGGAAGATATGCTGCGGGAAGGGAAGATCATTCCGCTTACGCTCGACGAATATGTGGATATCGTCTGCGACCAGCTTGCAATCCTGCCGCCGGATACTGTGATAGAACGAATCACCGGTGATGGAAAAAAGAATGACCTTGTGGCTCCGCTCTGGAGCCTTAAAAAGTTCGTCGTTTTAAATTCCATCGACAAAGAAATGCTCCGCCGCGACAGCTTTCAAGGCATAAAATATTATCCCGGAGAATAAAAATATGAATATTATAACTGATTTTATAAAGGGATTGAGCGAATTGAATGTTTTGACAATTATAATCAGGTCGCTTCTTGCCGTTACATGCGGAGCGGCGATCGGAATAGAGCGTGAAATAAAAAGGCGCGCCGCCGGTCTGCGGACTCATATGCTCGTGTGCCTCGGCGCAGCCATGGTAATGATGACAAACGAATATATCGTGACCGCTTTCGGCTCGGGCGATCCGACGCGTATGGCGGCGCAGGTCGTCAGTGGTATCGGCTTTCTTGGCGCCGGAACGATAATAGTGACAGGCTCAACTCATATACGTGGTCTCACTACGGCAGCCGGAATGTGGGCCGCCGCGTCGGTCGGGCTCGCGGTAGGCTCCGGGTTTTATTCCGGCGCCCTTATCGGCACGCTTATAATAACCATCATTCTCACGCTGCTCCAGCGCGCAGACCGTTATTTCTCCAACAAGAGCACATACTGTGATATATATATCGAGCTTAAAGACAGAGTTCCTCTCAGCTCATTTTTAACGGAAACAGAATCAAACGGAATGATAATAATCAGCTTTGACAAAAAGCAGCATCCGATCATATGCGACGGCAAGCCTTCCTTTATTGCGACAATTCACTGCAAAGGCACAAAATCATCGGATATACCGATAAAGGTTTCCTCCTTCGACAGCGTAGAATATGCCATCGGTATCGGAATGCAGTAAAACATAACCAAATAAAATAAAAATTCCCGGCGCGCCGTATAATCATGCGGCGCGCCGGATTTTTAAAACGTGGTAATAAAATAATTCAGGAAACTTTATATCGCAATAAAATGAGAAGCAAAGACTGCTTCCGGCAATAGATTATTAAAAGCGATGGTGCGAAAATTCGTGTTTTAAGAGGCTGTCTTTATTGCTTAGGAATAAAAAATTATACAGTTAAAGAAAAAAGGCTCTGGTACATGGAGCTTTCTCTCGTAAACGTGATATGCATTGCGAGTTATTTTTCGTTTGCTTCAATATATTCGGCTACGTTTTTCACGGTTTTAAGCTGAGGGACGTCTTCATCCGGAACGTTGACGCCGAACTTCTCTTCAATAGCCATGAGCATTTCGACAATATCTAAACTGTCCGCGCCGAGATCCTCAATAATGTTGGTGTTGTCGGTTATTGTATTAACATCAATTCTCAGCTGCTTGGCAAGCAGGTCTTTTATTTTTTCTATCATAAAAGTTCCGTTTCTCCGGCAGCAAAAAAGCCGGGTTCATAATTTATTTTCAGATTATTTTACATCTTTTCCGCAGCTTTGTCAAGAGCGAAAATACCGATGCGCATGGCGCAGGCTTGAGGTGTCAGCGGATGCACTTATAATCCGCTATATAATTTATGCTGTATTCATCGTTTTATGTTATAAAACGGAAATTATTAAACGGCAATTATATAATGTCTGTTGAAGTTTTGCAGTTGAAAAATCGGCCAAAACACTCCAAAATCATTTATTTTAGAGCTCAGTATCCATTGATTGTACATCTAAATTGGTTGAAAATCGACCAATTTAGTTGTGCAATCATTGTTTTCATCATTTTTTTACTGTTGTATGTGTTTTGTGATTGTTCGGCGGACATTATATAATACAAAAAAATTTTCGTATTTATATTGACAAAATTCAAATATAGTATTATCATATGCACATATGAGCATATGAAATAATATAATAGAAAGCAGGAAACAATATGGATGAAAACATCGATATTTTATGCGAAGAATGTGAAATTCATACGGAAATAATCAATAAAGCCGAACGGAATATGATAGATGAAAACAGCTTATACGATCTCGCGGAGCTTTTCAAGGTTTTCGGAGATTCAACGCGGATCAGGATACTTTATGCTTTGTTCGAGGCTGAAATGTGCGTCTGCGACATTGCCGGACTTTTAAACATGAATCAGTCCGCAATTTCGCATCAGCTGAGAATTTTGAAGCAGGCAGGGCTGGTAAAATACCGCCGTGAGGGTAAAGCTGTTTTTTATTCGCTTTCCGATGATCATGTCCGCACAATTCTCGGACAGGGCGCGGAGCATATCGCGGAATAAATATTTATTATGAAAAGGTGCTGATTATGAATTCAACAGATAAATCATTGAAATGCGATACGGTTAATTACGGTGGTGAAAGCTGCGCGGGAGGAGATAATTGCGGCCACTGCGATCACGATAAAGGCGAAAGCGTGAAGACCGGCTTTATCCGCGCCGGTATAAGCGTCTGCTTTTTCGCGCTCGGGCTGGCGTTTTCCGGATCGGCGGTCGCAGATTCACCATTGATAGAATTATTGATAATGCTCTCATTCCTCGCGTCATATTGCTCTGCCGGAGGAGAAACGGTTTTTAATGCGATCCGCGGATTATTCAAAGGTAAGCTTTTTGACGAGAATTTTCTTATGACCGTCGCGACTGCCGGCGCGATTGCGCTCGGAGACTATCCCGAGGCCGCCTCTGTAATGATATTGTACCGTCTTGGTGAAACGCTTTCGGATCTCGCCGTGCGGCGCTCAGAGCGATCTGTCGCCCACCTCATGGAGCTAAGGCCGCAATTTGCGAATGTTGAACGCGCCGGCTTGATTCTCCGGATCGCTCCGCGTGACATTCTTATTGGAGAAACAATCGTAATAAATCCCGGCGAGCGTGTTCCGCTTGACTGCGTCGTGATCTCCGGCGAATCGGATATAGATACCTCCGCGCTAACAGGCGAACCGATGATGCGATATGCCGGCAAAGGCATTGAGCTGATAAGCGGCTGCGTCAACGGCGAGGGTCTTTTGAAAGCCCGTGTACTGAAGCTTTATGCCGATTCTACTATTGAGAAAATTCTTGCGCTTGTGGAAAGCGCCGGATCAAAAAAAGCGCATACGGAGCGCTTTATAACACGTTTTTCGCGCGTATATACGCCTGCGGTTGTCGCGGCCGCGATCCTCATCGCATTTGTTCCTCTGCTTTTCGGAGCCGAATTCGCTCAGTGGGCACACCGGGCGCTCGTTTTTCTTGTCATTTCATGCCCCTGCGCTCTCGTCATATCAGTTCCGCTTACATATTTTGCCGGAGTCGGCGGAGCGGCAAAAAAGGGGATACTGATAAAAGGCACTACTTATATCGAGCTGCTTGCAAAAGCCTCTGTCTGCGTTTTTGATAAAACCGGAACGCTGACAAACGGTGAATTCACCGTTTCGGAGGTTTATCCGAGCGGAGTTACCGAACAGCGTCTTTTTGAGCTGCTTACCCTTGTAGAGGCACATTCAAACCATCCGATAGCGCGTTCGATTACCGCGCATATCGGAAAATCTCCCGATCTTTCGCGTATCGGAGAATACAGGATAATACCCGGACGGGGAGCTTACGCCGTAATCGACGGTAAGCCCTGTTACGCCGGAAATCTCGATTTAATGAAGGAATGCGGTGCCAATCCGCGGGATTCCGAGGTGAGGCGCGTTTCTTCAGGCGGCAGCGCGGTTTATGCCTCCTATGATGGTAAATATATAGGCTGTTGTATTATCAGCGACAGCCTTAAGCCCGATTCTGTCCGCGCCGTACGTGAATTGAAACGAGAAGGCGTTTCAATGACCGCGATGCTGACCGGAGATTCCAAAGATGAAGGCGAACGCATCGGACGCCTTATGGAGTTTGACCGTGTTTATTCGCGTCTGCTGCCCGATCAAAAGGTCGAAAAGCTTGAGGCTCTTATTTCAGAAAATGAAAATGGAAGCCTTATATATGTCGGAGACGGCATAAACGACGCGCCCGTGCTTGCGCGTGCCGACGTGGGTATGGCAATGGGGGCGCTCGGTAGCGACGCCGCCATAGAATCCGCTGACGTCGTCATCACGGATGACAATCCGCTGAAGGTTCCGCTTGCTGTCCGGCTCTCAAAGAAAACGACATCAATAGTAATGCAGAATATCATTTTTGCGTTATCCGTAAAGGCTGTTTTTATTGTCCTCGGCGCGTTCGGCATAGCGGGGATGTGGAGCGCGGTTTTCGCTGATGTCGGAGTGACGCTTATCGCGGTGCTCAACGCGGCCCGTGCGGCGCGTATATAAAAAGATGGGATGCGGGGCTCCGCTCAAGGGCTCTTTTGAAAAAGAGCCCTTGAGAATCCCAGAAAATTTTCCTTTTGAAAATTAAAATTAAAAAAGCTCATTCGGGAAAATTCCCAAATGAGTTTTAGGGGATTCTTAAGGAGCCTTTTCCAAAAAGGCCCTTAAGCGCGTCCCGCTTCGCGATCCAGAAAGGTAAGCCGGAGACTTTTTGGCGAAAAAGTTCCATACCTCCAAAAAAACTTATTTCAGATAGCCCAAAATGAGTTTTAGAGGATTCTTAAGTACCCTTTTCCAAAAGGCCCTTAAGCGTGTCCCACTTCGCGATCCAGAAAGGTAAGCCGGAGACTTTTTGGGAAAAAGTTCCATACCTCCAAAAAAACTCATTTCAGATAGCCCAAAATGAGTTTTAGGGGATTCTTAAGGACCCTTTTCCAAAAGGGTCCTTAAGCGTTTACTTAGAACAGACTTATCTGATTTGTATCCGGCAGCTTGTCCAAAACTCCGTTTTTCCTGAGAGCTTCAATTACGGATTTTGTGATGCCCGCTTTCTGTTTAAGCTCCTCTGTCGAGAATACAGTTTCCCCGCGCAGTGTTCTGTATATATTGGCCGCTGCCGATTCTCCTACGCCTGACAGGGAGGCAAAAGGAAGCCTTATCTTCCCGTTTTCAGGCAGATACGCGAACGCGTCGGATTTTTCAAGACTTACCGGAAGATATTTGATACCGCGCGCATATGATTCGTAAACCATTTGGAGCGGGGCGATCATCGCCTGCTCCTTTTGGCTTGCCTCGTTGTTTTTATCTTTGGCTTCTATTTCCTTTATGGCTTTGAGCACTCCGGCTTTGCCGCTCATTATTATCTCTCCGTCAAGCCCCGCGGGTGCGGCGGTGAAAAATGCGGCGTAAAATTCAAGCGGCATATGAAGCTTATACCACGCCAACCTTATCGCGCTCATTACGTATGCGGCCGCGTGAGCCTTCGGGAACATGTAACGGATTTTTCCGAGTGATTCTATATACCATTCCGGCACATTTTTTTCGTGCATGGCGGCGATCATTTCGTCTTTGATCAGCGCCCCTTTTTTGTTTTTACGGACAAATTCCATAATTTTGAACGATATGCCGTAATCGACTCCATATTTGATCAGCGCGAGCATTATGCTGTCGCGCGTTCCGATGACCTTTGATATATCGCAAACGCCGTTTTTGATAAGATCCTGTGCGTTTCCGAGCCAAAGACCCTCTCCGTGAGTTAGACCGGAAATCTGCAGAAGATCGGCGAAATTCTTCGGTTTTGATTCGATAAGCACCGGCATAACGAACCCTGTTCCGAATTCCGGCAGTCCGAGAGTGCCGATCGTGACATTTATTTCATCGAGATTCGCGCCGAGCGGCTTGGTCGAGGTGAAAAGTTCATATACCTCCGGTTCGTTCATCGGAACATCCAGTACGGAGGTATGCGTGTATTCCTCGAGCTTCTTGTACTTTGTCGGTACATCGTGGCCAAGCTCGTCAAGTTTTAAAATAGTATCGTGCAGATATGAAAACGCGAAGTGCGTTGTGATAACGTTGCTTTCGGCGTCGTCCGCGGGGTGCTGTATCGGAGTGAAGTCCAGCACATTCATTTCGCGAGGTATGACGATTATTCCTCCGGGATGCTGTCCCGTTGTGCGTTTTACGCCTACACAGCCGCTGACAAGTCGTTCCGTTTCGGCCTTGTTGACACTGATATCCTTTCCCTCAAGGTATTTCATGACAAAACCGTATGCCGTTTTATCGGCGAGGGTGCCGAGAGTGCCCGCGCGGAACACATTTTCACTTCCAAAAAGCTGCTCCGTGTATTTATGCACCTTGCCCTGCACTTCTCCGGAGAAATTTAGGTCTATATCTGGCGATTTGTCACCGTAAAAGCCGAGGAAGGTCTCGAATGGTATGTCATGTCCGTCGCCGCGCATTTTCGCGCCGCATATCGGGCAATCCGCGTCCGGGAGGTCGAATCCGCTTCCCGCTCCGAGCTTTGCGGGGGTGTCGAAATCGCTGTATTTGCATTTCGGGCAGACATAATGTGCCGGAAGCGGATTTACTTCTGAAATTCCGGCCATGCTGGCGACAAATGATGATCCAACGCTGCCGCGCGAGCCCACAAGATATCCGTTGTCCTCGCTGAATTTCACGAGCTTCTGAGCAATTATATACAAAACCGCAAAGCCATGCTTGATTATCGATCCAAGCTCTTTTTCCAATCTGGCAGATACGATTTCGGGAAGTGTATCCCCATATATCGCGTGCGCGCGCGCATGGCACATATCCGTGAGATCGTCCTCCGCACCCTCCATTTTCGGAGTATATGTTCCCTTCGGTATAGGGCGGAGCTTTTCGATCTGTGATGCGATCAGATTCGGATTGGTCACGACTATCTCATATGCCTTTTCCGGTGTAAGATAATCGAATTCGCTTAGCATTTCCTCAGTGGTGCGAAAATATAGCGGTATATCTCTGTCTGCGTCGGCAAATTTCATGCCGGCAAGCAATATTTTCCGGTATAAGCCATCCTGCGGGTTGAGAAAATGCACGTCTCCTGTCGCCACGACCGGCTTGTTTTTCTTCGCCGCGAGCCCGATTACCGTTTTATTGTATTCTATGAGCTGTTTTCTGCCTTCCTCGCTGTTACCGTTTACAAGGAAATAATTGTTTGGCAGCGGCTGGACCTCGAGATAGTCGTAATAATCGGCGATTTTAAGCAAATCGCCATAGCTCCTGTTTTCAACGACGGCGCGGAAAAGCTCGCCGGATTCACAGGCAGAGCCGACAATAAGACCGTCGCGGTATTCGCTCAGCACTGTTTTCGGTATGCGCGGATGCTTTCGGTAATATTTAAGATAAGAATCTGAAACTATGCGGTAGAGGTTTTTCAGCCCAGCGAGATTTTTCACAAGAATTATAACATGATATGTAGGCAGCTTTTTCGGATCGCAGTTTGAGCTCATTTGCTCTCCGAGCGAATCAAGGGTGGTTATGCCCAACTGTTTCAGTTTTGCGGTCATTTTTGAGAAAATCATTCCGAGCATGGTCGCGTCATCGTAAGCGCGGTGATGGTTGAACTCTCCAAGCTTGAAATATTCGCGAAGCGCCTCCAGATTGTGGCGCTTCAGATCGGTGTTCAGAAATTTCGACAGCGCGAGCGTGTCGATATATGGATTGTCAAATTTCAAACCGTTTTTATCACAGACCGCGCGGACAAAACCGGTATCGAACGAGGCGTTATGCGCGATAAGCGTGCGGCCGGCGGCGAATTCAAGAAAAGCCTCCACCGCGGCCTTCTGATCCGGCGCGCCTGCAACCATATCGTCGGTGATCCCGGTTATTTCGGTGATGTTCGGCGGGATCGGCATTCCGGGATCGGCGAAGGTCGAAAAGGTGTCCGTAACCTCTCCCGCGCGGTACAGGACCGCGCCTATTTCGGTTATTGCGCAGCTGACCGGGGAAAGGCCTGTGGTTTCTATGTCGAAAACGACAAATTCACCGTTTTCCAACGATGCGTGAGCCTCTCCGAACAGAGCGCGGGCCGTGTCATCGGCGAGATAACCCTCCATGCCGTATATAATCTTGAAATCCTTTGCGTCATCTCCGAGCTTTTCCAGAGCTTCCATTGCCTGGGGAAACGCCTGAACGTTTCCGTGATCTGTGATCGCAACAGCGGAATGACCCCATTTGAAGGCTGTTTTCACTATTTTGTCGGGAGGGATCGTCGCGTCCATCGCGGAAAGCTGTGTATGCAGATGAAGCTCGACGCGCTTTTCACCGGGAGCATTATCTTTTCTGCCTTTTGAAACGATTTTATATATCGCGGAGGGATCGATATAAAGCTCATCGTCGAACTTATCGCGCTTTATGCGCCCGAAAACCAAAGCGTCTGTGCCTTCCGATATATCGGCAAGCGCGCCTACACTTCCGCGCGATCCGCGTGCGCGTATTTCAAACGAGTTCTGCTCATCGGTAAGTCTCAGCGTGCATGACAGCTTTGTACCGGCGCGGTTTTCCTTAGCTTCGGCAGAAAAAACTCGTCCGCAGACGCATATCGTTGCTCTGTCTTCATGCATAGATAGCTCGCCCAGAGAAAGTATCTTTCTTTCAGGATCGTTCGGCTGTTCCTTGCCGTATAAAAGTGATCGGTTTGCTTCGGATATGTCAAATAACATATATCCGGCTCGGACTTCATCCGGGTTTTCTCCGCTTATCACTGTGGGAACAGCTTTGCCTTCGATGCCGCTTTGTATCGCGTGCGGATGAACCGGCGCGGCTTCGGAAGATAAAGCGGGGGTATTCGCGGACTGATATGTGTCGTATTCTGACATTCGCCGCTCATATTCCTCCAGAGAAAGCTCTGGCGCTTCTATGACGACCTTTCTTTCCATTGAGAATTCACGCAGCAATATCTGTGAAAGGCTTGATTCGCAATCGGCGCGGCGCGGAAGCAGATCCAGACCGGGACGCAGCGTTATTTTTACGATGGCTCCGTTGTCGTCAAGCGAAGCGCCGTCAAAAAAGCCGTTGGCGAACGCGCTGTCACAGGAAAGCTCCGAAATAAGCTCTTCAATTCCCGCTCCGGCCTGTCCGAACAGCTTTTCCGGATATGACGGATAAATGCGGCAGCTTGCGAGCGAATACGCGGACGTTATCCCGCTTTCCGCGAAATTCAAGACGGTGCGCGGAATGATTTTTATAAAAGAACAGTTGATTTTTATGTATCTGAATTCTTTATTTATCGAATATGAATAATCCGCAAGATATTCGAGCGCCTTTAAAAATTCTTCTTCCGGCTCATATTTCGCGAACATTTCACGGAATGTTTTTTTACCCATTATCCTCTTCGATTATTCTCCTGATTTCTTCCATGAGCCGATTGGACGCTGATTGCGAACCGTCCCGGCATGAGATTTTTTCTATTATTTTTCCTTTTCTGAATAACAAAGCTTCTCCGTCGCCTCCGGCAATGCCCGCATCAGCTTCACGAGCTTCTCCCGGACCGTTTACGGCGCAGCCCATGACCGCGACGCGAATCCTTCTTTTAGGTTTTAACTTTGCGGCGGCGATTCGTTTTTCAAGCTCGGCCGCAATTTCCATCACAGGCACCCTGGTTCTTCCGCATGTGGGGCATGCGATGATCTCGACAGTCTCGGCACCCCGCAGCCCGCACGCGGCCATAAGTATACGCGCGGCCTCTATTTCCTTTACGGGATCGGCGGAAAGGGAAATCCTTATTGTATCACCTATGCCGTCGCATAAAAGCGAGCCAATACCGGCGGAGGATCTGATAACTCCCGCCCGTTCCGTGCCGGATTCCGTGACGCCGATATGTATTGGATAATCCGTCTGCGCGGAGAGGAGCCTGTTTGTCATAATCGTGGTGACAACATCGCTCGATTTCGCGGAAATTACTATATCATAAAAATCAAAACGCTCCAAAAGCCGTGCGGCCTTTATCGCGCTTTCGCATAGAGCCTCTGCGGTCGGAGCGCCGTATTTATTCAGTATTTCCTTTTCGACCGAACCGGAATTAATACCGACGCGTATAGGTATTTTCTTTTCGCGGCATACCCGGCACACCGCGGCAACGCGGTCATCCGAGCCGATATTTCCAGGATTTATTCTGATTTTATCCGCGCCCGCCTCCGCCGCCGCTATTGCGAGCCGGTAATCGAAATGAATGTCGGCCACAACAGGAATCGGGCTTGATTCCTTTATTTGATATAAGGCGCGGGCATCGTCATTGTCTGACACGGTGCAGCGAACGATATCGCAGCCCGCGTCGGCAAGCGCGCGTATCTGCGAAAGCGTCGCCTGAGCATCGGAGGTTCTCGTATTGGTCATCGACTGGATCAGCACGCGGCCGCCTCCGCCGATTGTATACGGCCCGATCAGAACGGGTTTTGTAATTTTTCTTATCATATCACTTTACTATTTTTATTATATCAAGCACGGTTATAACGCCCATGAACATTATCAGTACGGCAAAACCGGCAAGATGAACATAATTTTCATATTTAGGATCTATCGGTTTCCTTCTTATCATTTCCAACAACACAAAAATGATCCTTCCGCCGTCCAATGCCGGAAGCGGCAGCAGATTGAACACACCGAGGTTCATGCTGATGAAAACATACAGGAATAAAAGGGTTCTGAAATCGCTGTTTTGAGCCACCTCGCCTATCTGCTCGACCGTTCCGACCGGTCCTGAAACACTGTCGATACCGTATTTGCCGGTAATCAGATCAAGCAGGGATTGGTATATCAGCTTCAGTGTCGAAAAGGACTGATATACGGACTGCTTAAGCGCTTCTCCGAAGCTCTTTCCCACAACCGTGGTCCGGAAGTCAAGCTCACCGTATGTTACGCTCTTTTCGGTATAGGTCGGGAACACGACATCGTTGATTACGATCTTTTCACCGTTTCTCATAACGGTGATGTCGCATGGCGACGTGCCTTCTCTCATAACCGCATAGGCGATATCGTTGAACACGTTTACCTTTTGATTATTGACGGCGATTATCACGTCTCCGCTTCTGAGCCCAGCCTGCATGGACGCGGCGGTTTCCGAGGTGAAGCCGTCAACCTTTGTGGAATAATAAGCCTGCTGAGAAAAGAGCATTATGAACATCGCCAATATTGCGGTAAGAATATTCATGAACGATCCCGCGCACAGGATTATAAGCCTCTGCCACGGCGGACGGCGGCACAGCGCGTGGTCGTCGCTGACCTCTTCTTCCTCGCCGAGCATGGAGCAGAATCCGCCTATCGGAAACAATCTGACGGAATATTCCGTACCGGATTTCTTGGATTTTCGTCCGATAATTTTCGGACCCATGCCGATGGCAAATTCCAAAACTCTCACTCCGCAGCATCTGGCCGAGATAAAATGGCCAAGCTCGTGGACAAAGATCATCAGCGAAAAGAACAAAATCGCAATAAGTATGCTCGTAAAGCTCATGATTATCCTTTCTTGACGCCCCGAAAGCTGATTTCGGGAGCATGTGGGAACTGTATTATACGCCTTATCGTGTAAAATTCTTGTCTTATAAAAGAGAAAAGCCTGAATATTAAAGTCTTTTCTCTCTTTAAGCGGTAATTATTTAACTGCCGAGTTAATAAATTCTGATTCCCGCAAGCGCGGCCGCCTCTGCTCTCGCGGCATCCTCTGCAGTTGTTAATTCTTCGATTGTATTTAGCGGAAGATCTGAGAGCTTATTGAAAACTGTTTCGACCAGACTGAAAATATCGGTGAACTTTATACGTTTTCCCAGAAACAGCTTTACGGCTTCTTCATCGGCGGCGCTCATAACGGCGCATGCCGCTCCGCCTTTTTCGAGGGCGCGGCGTGCCAGCTTAACGAAAGAAAAGGTTTCTTCATCCGGCGGCTCGAATGTAAGCGTCATCGGCTTTGTGAAATCGATGGGGCGGCACAGCCCGCTGTCCTCGGTTCGCTCGGGATAAAACAGAGCGAAGCGTATACACTGAGCCATATCCGGATATCCCATCTGACAGAGAATGCTGTTGTCGGTGAATTCGACAAACGAATGAACGGTGGACTGACGGTGTATCGTCACGTCGATTTTTTCATGCGGCATTGCGAAAAGCCTCGACGCTTCAATTAGCTCAAGCGCTTTGTTCATAAGCGTCGCGGAATCCACAGAGATTTTACGCCCCATTATCCACGTCGGATGATTGACAGCCTGCTCCGGTGTAACATCGACAAGCTCAGAGCGCTTTTTTCCGTAAAAAGGACCGCCCGAAGCCGTTATTATAAGGCGTTTGGCAAACCGGCGGTCATTAAAGCCTCCGGACATGCATTGGAATATCGCCGAATGCTCGCTGTCGACCGGGATTATCTTTACGCCGTTTTCCTTTGCTTTTTCGATAATATAGTCTCCGGCGGAAACTATCGATTCCTTGTTTGCGGCAGCTATATCCTTTTTTGCTTCTATTGCGCGCAGCATCGGCTTGATGCCGGCGTTTCCTACGATCGCGTTCACGACCAGCTCGGCGCCGCTTTCCGAGACGGCGTCGCATATTCCCTCAATTCCGGATAGTACGCGCGTGCCGGTATCCGCGACCGCAATTCTTAAATCCCTTGCGCGTTCCTCGTCCATGACGGCGCAAAGCGAGGGATGAAATTTTCTTATCTGTGCTTCAAGCTCTTTAATCTTTGTCCCGGCACAGAGCGCGCTGATTTTTATTCCGGCGCTTTCGGCGACGGCGAGCGTCTGTGTGCCGACGGATCCCGTCGAGCCGAGAACCGCGATTTTCTTCAATAATATTCCTCTTCCTGTAACAGTATGTGTTATGAGCAGGGTTAAATGTCAGTTTTAAAACAAGTTATTTTACAGAAGCCTTCAAAGAGTATCTTTTCTGAACCTCAGCTTTATTTAAAAAGATAAAACAGGTCTGAACGGCTTGTAATGGCTAGTAAAAACGGAGCCACGGTAAGAATGCTGTCAAATCTGTCAAGAACGCCGCCGTGTCCGGGAAATATCATCCCGTAATCCTTTGATCCGAAATTTCGCTTGATGGCCGAAGCGAGAAGATCTCCGAACTGAGCCACCACGCTCGTAATAAGACCGGTGAAGAGCATTCCGAACAGGTTGAATTCTATATCGCCGCGCAGATTTGTGAGAATAGCTCCGTAGGCCCAAAATGCCAGAACACAGAAAATTATGCCGCCCAGCGCGCCTTCAAACGTCTTTTTGGGGCTTATTTCAGGAATCAGCTTGTGCTTTCCGAAAAGCCGGCCGCAAAAATAAGCGAAGGTGTCGGTCATCCACGCTCCCACAAATACGAGAATACATACATAAAGACCGATTTTATCAAGACTGCGTATCATTATAAGCGCGGTGAACGCGTTGACGACATATATGGTCATCGCTATCGCGAGCGAAATATCACGCGTCGGATACTGCTTTTTTGAAATGACTCCCGCGAACAAAATAACAAGCACATATATTATAGTGCAATTATATAGAAATTTATATGAATTCTGTGTAAATAATGGCAATACCACGCTGTAAATAAGAGACGGCACGGAAAGCCCTATATGGTTTTTCATTCCCACACAGGACAAAATTTCATATGTGCCGATCAAAGACAGAAGGGTGATCGCAAAGTCCCATGCTATTGTGTATGAGTAAAACAGCAGAAGTACGAGCAGCGGGATTCCGATTGCCGCCGTCAGCAGCCGCATTTTAATGTTCTGCCCTTCTTTTTCGGAAATATTCTTATTAATCATTTCAACTTCCCGAACCGCCTCTTGCGCGTCGCGAAAAATTCCATAGCCGCGTCAATATCCGCTTTCGTCATATCCGGCCAAAGCTTGTCTGTAAAATAAAGCTCCGCGTATGCCGACTGCCAGAGGAGAAAATTTGATATTCTCTTTTCCGCGCCGGTACGTATCAAAAGGTCCACATCCGGCTGTCCGGCTGTATACAGCGCACCTTCGATGTTATTTTCGGTAATCGCTCCGGGCGAAAGCTCGCCGGTGCGAAGCTTTTGCGACAATATATTGAACGCACGGCATATTTCTGCGCGGCTGCCGTAATTGACGGCGATATTCATCTGATTTTCGTATACGGCGCTGTCTTTTTCGACGCGGTTCATTAATTCGATCGTTTTCGTGTCAAAAAAGCTTCTGTCACCCAAAAAACGGATCCGCATATTTTTATCCTTGGACATCGTAAACCATTCCTCGAGATATTCGAAAAAAAGCTTTGATATGCCGCGGACCTCATCCTGCGGACGTCCTTTATTTTCGGTCGAAAAAGCATAGAAAGTCACGGTCTCGGTTCCGAGATCGAGAAAATATTCCGATAACCGCTTGAATGTCTGGGCGCCTGCCGTATGCCCGGCCGAACGGGGCAGACCCCGGCGGGATGCCCACCGTCCGTTGCCGTCCATGATAATTCCCACATGACGCGGAAATGATTCGCTTTTGTTTATCATTTATTTGACCCTGTTTTTATCAGACCTGCATGATCTCCTTGTTCTTTTCCGCGACAGCCGCGTCCACGAGCTTTATATATTTATCGACGAGATCCTGCATGAGCTTATCGCTTTGCTTCTGCTCGTCTTCGGTCATTTCGCTCTTCTTTTTTAAATCTTTTATCTTGTCTATTCCTTCACGGCGGATATTGCGAAGCGCGATCTTGCCGTCCTCGCCCATTTTCATGACCTGCTTGCAGAGCTCTTTTCTGCGTTCCTCTGTGGGCTGCGGAAAGTTAAGACGTATTGTTTTGCCGTCGTTGATCGGATTGATCCCGATATCGGAGGCAAGGATTGCTTTTTCTATTTCTTTAAGCGTTTTTACATCCCAGGGCTGAATCATGATAACCCGTGGCTCCGGAATCTTTACTTCCGCAACGCCGTTGATGGGTGTTTGTGTTCCATAATAATTGACTGTCACCTTGTCGAGGACGGCCGGATTCGCACGTCCTGCGCGCACTGCCGCGAATTCCTTTGTAAAGGCATCCAGGGTTTTCTTCATTTTCTGTTCGTATTCACCGGTCTGAAGTTTCATGTCGTTTCTCCTTATAAAGTATTAAAATTTTATTGAAAATGCATTGCTCGTCATGAATATTATTCCTCAACTATAGAGCCGATATCTTCCCCGCGGGCAATTCGGACTATATTTTCCGGATCATTGAGATTGAAGACGCAGCATTTGATGTTGTTTTTCTGAGCAAATGCCGCCGCCGTGCCGTCAATTACCGCAAGCTTGTTGGAAAGGATATAATTGTAGTCGGGGTGAGGCAAGAATTTTGCTTTGGAGTTTACCGCGTTTGGATCTGAATCGTATATGCCGTCGGTCCCGTTCTTTGCGAAGAGGACAATATCCGCGCCTATCTCCTTGGCGCGTAATACGGCCGTCGTATCAGTTGAAAAATACGGGCTGCCTATGCCACAGCCGAAAATTACAACCCGGTTTTTTGACAGATGCGATATTGCTTTGTTTCTGATATAAGGTTCCGCGAATTGGTTCATTTCTATCGCGGTCATAACGCGCGTATCAAGCCCCATCTGCTCCAGAGTATCCTGTATGGCAAGAGCGTTTATCGCCGTCGCGAGCATGCCCATGTGATCGCTCCTGACCCGTTCAAAACCGGCGCCCTTTTCGCCTCTCCATATATTGCCGCCGCCGACGACTACCGAGACATCCGTGCCGGAGTCATGCACGGTCTTTATTTTCTCACAGATAGTTCGAAGGGTTTTATAATTGATTATGGCTTTGCCGCCCTCCGGCTGTTCTCCCGCGGAAAGTGCCTCGCCCGAAATTTTGATAAGCACACGTTTATATTTGTTTCCCATTGGTTTGCATCCCCTTTTAGAACGGAAAAATTCTCTTATTATTCTATCTTTTTTTAATATGTTTGTAAAGAGTAAATTGATATTTTAACATAAAATTTCAATTTGGAGATGTTGTGAGCGATAATACAAAACGGTGAAATACGGAGGATCGCGGAAATTTATTGCCGCAATGTCGGGAATATACCTCTGTTTCTATTGACAAAACGATCTATATCAAGATACAATTATCGTATCAAGGAATAAACGACTTATATGAAACAAGGGAGAATAATATGAACCGAGGAAGTTACGAAAATAATATGCTTGATAAATTCGCATCCCCCGATGAGCTGGGCGGTATAAGCAATATCATTCTGACATACACCTGCGCATATCCCAATGTTCGTTTCGGAAGGCACTCTGTCAAGGATTTACTGCCGTTCGCCGGTTATTATAATAAAGATAACGAGCTTCAGGATACGTTTTTTGACAGCTATCTGTTCTTGCCATGTACAAGCCGTGCGCCGTCAGGCGAATCAATGCAGTCGGGAAATCTGATATTCTCGGACTGGAAGTATTATATCGATGACCAGTATTATCCGGACACAAATATTCCCGCGCTTGAAGAAGCGGTCGGGCAGGTAAAAAACAAGCTGAGTATCAAAGACTACAAGGTCAATGTCTTTCTTTCAATTCTCCGTCCGATGACTGCTCAACATAATTTCGGCGATATTGACGGCAGCGGTATCAGCCTTGATTTTTCAAAGCCCGAGCATCGTAAAAAAGCTGTCAAATGGCTTATCGACGAACAGCTTAAAAGATTCAATGACAGGGGTTTTAAAAACATGAAGCTGTGGGGCTTTTATTGGTATGAAGAAGACATTGACGGCGACAATGCCGAAGAAATGGAATTATTAAGGTTCACGACCGACTACATACGTTCGCTCGGGTACAAGAGTATATGGATTCCTTATTATCAGGCGCCGGGATTCGACAGGTGGGCGCAATTCGGATTTGACTCCGCCTGCCTTCAGCCTAATTATATGTTCAATGATGACGCAAAAGAGAACCGTGTTTATGAATGCGCTAAGCTTGCAAAAATGCTGGGGATGTGCGTAGAAATGGAGATCGATTACCGCTCAATCACTCAGTCTGAATGGCGCGCGCGGTACATCGCGTACCTTCGCGGCGGAGTAAAGACCGGATACATGAAGGACGGCATAAAGATGTACTATCAGGACGGTGCCCCCGGTGTATTCTATGACGCGTATGAATCCGGTGATCCCCTTGTCAGAGCGATATATGACAACACATATCTTTTTTCAAAAAGCAGACTTACGGAAGAAATAATAGATAAGACGATGTGTTAAAATTTTATAATTAGCAAAGACCGCACTAAATTTAATAGCTTAAGTGCGGTCTTCTTGTTATGTGAAAAACTCATTCGTATTTTCTGTAGTTTAATATCCCTTTATTAACCTGGCATTTAAATAATTATCGCAAAACACAACTTGTTTAATTAATTACCGTTTAATAAATGCCGTTTTAATAACAAAGATGAGTACTCAACCTCTATCAAGCTTACCGATAAAATAGCCATGTTTAAAATGACATTTTGTCGAGAATGATCGTGCTTTTTATTTCACCGGATATTTGGCTTCAAAGCCCTCGTAAATTTCCTTGTATTTCTCTGCAGATACCGCGTCGAAAACGTCCGCCTTCCACTTAGGAAGACCGTCGCCCTCAAAATACATCACATGATAACCAAAATTTGATTTTATAATGCCTGTGTCCCCGGATTTGCGTGCGGGATCAAAGCACCATTCGTCGAATTCATCGACCATTTGATGAGAATAGACATTGGTATATTTGCCGCCTTTTGCGGCACTGCCTCCGTCCTCAGAGTATTCGAACGCGAGAAGCGCAAACGAATCTGTTGTTTTGTCGCCGGAGTTAAACTGTTTCAATATATCGGTTGCCAGCGCGGTCGCGGCGGAATCGCTGCCCGCGGACGCGGCGGTAATGAGAATATGACGGACATTCTTTGTTATACTTTCGTCTAATGCCGGCAGGCTTACGAGTAAATAAACGCTGTACGAAGAGGTACCTTTAGATACATAGGTTTCGCCGACATTGCGTCCGTCGGAAAATGCCCATACCTTGAAATTGTCCGTGGAATCGTAATTCGCCTTGACCGAAAGCGTTTCGTTGAGATCTGCCTCTACCTGGTCGTCAGTGAAACCCGGGTTGTTTTCGCGTATCAGCGTTTCCGCGGAGGAAAGGAATTCGTCGACGGAGGATACGGCGGCGAGCTTATCTGCTTTGGCTTTGGCTTCATCGGCGGTGAGCTTTCCTTCCTCGCCTGTAGATGAGAAATTGATCGAATAACAGCGGTAATCAAACGAAAGGTAATCGTATTTATTCTTGGTATAATAACTTTGAATGTCGTCGTCGCTTACTTTGATTCCTTCATTTATGTCATTCAGATACTTTGAAACAAGAGAAGACAATTTAAGGCTGCGTTTTATATCGTCGATATTGACGCCGCGTCCATATTTTTTTACATCTAATTCTCCCGCTTTATTGTCACATATGGACAGCTCTTTTTCAGAAAGAGAGACACCGGCTTCGCGCGCGGCTTCTGAAAGCACGAGCATTTCCTTTGCGCTGTCGACTGACATATTGCGGAAATAGTCGTACCATGTTGTTTTATCTTCTTCGTATTGGTCCTTTAGCGATACGGAGGTATCAAGCCCGTACTTATTCTTCAGAGTATCCGCGCCTAATGAATCCACATATGAATTATAGGTTTTATAAATGTAAAAGGTTATCATTGCTTCGTCAACCTTATAATTTTCGCTTGAAAGGCAGACTTTACTGCGAAGCAAATCTCCGCTGTCGAGAACAGCGTTTGCAATCAAAACGCCGGCTGTGCATAAAATTGCGGCGCAAAGAATGCCGCATACCGAAACAATGACTATTTTACGGCTTTTTTTGCGTTTTAAGGCCTGTTCCTCCCGCTTTTTTTGTTTAATGGATATTTCCTTAATTTTTAATTGTTTGTTTCTGTTGCCTTTTCCCATTGAAACGCCAATCCTTTCTCTGCGTCCATTTACCGGACTAAAATCCGCCGCCAATGCTGTGCGTTTGAAGCGTGCATGCGCGCGGGGCGGTATCTATCTCTGATTAACGATAGCTTATTGTATATACTGTCGATTATAGCATCCAAACGTGAAGAATATTTGAATAATAATTGATTTTAAATAATGTTTAGTTATTGCAGACGGTAATAAAATCACTATGTTTTGCTGTTTTCGGACTCTGTTGTCTATAAACGTAGCTGAAAGCCGCGAACCTTTGGACACAGCTGCCTGCGGAGAGAAGCTTATGCGCGGTACGCATTTATTTGATTGTCGCGTTAATAACAAGAGTCAACATATGCCGAAAATAGAATATAAAGTCTTGATATGCTTTGAACGATATGTTATAATATATATATTAAAGGTAGAATATCAAATAAAAAAATATCAGGTGTTTGTATCGTATGGATATAAAAGTCTACACCAATACTGTAAAGCTTTTGAACAGAATAAGTGATACGTCATCAAAGACCGTGCCTATAATTTCCTATACGCCTCAAAAGCCCGCATATACCGGTAAAATGCACACAGCCATCCCGCTTGAACGCACCGCGCCTGAATCAGAGGGAATATCCTCGGATTATCTTGCGCGGTTTATTCGTGCGCTCAGGGATGAGAAATCTATAGATATGCACAGCGTCACAGTTATAAGAAATTCAAATGTCCTGTGCGAATGCTATTACGGCGCATATGAGCCTGATGTCAGAAGAGTGATGCATTCAATGTGCAAGAGCATAACCGCGCTTGCCATAGGGCGGATGATCGACCGCGGACAGCTTTCGCTTGATGACAGAGTGGTGAAGCTGTTGGATCGTTACGCGAATCATATTACCGCCCTTCCGCTGAAGAATCTGACGGTCCGGCATCTGCTTACAATGTCAAGCGGCGTCATGTTCAACGAAGCCGGAAGCGTGACCGAAACGGAATGGATAAAGGGCTTTCTGGAATCCATGCCCAGATTTGAATTGGGCAAGGAATTTAATTACAACAGCATGAATTCTTATATACTTTCCGCGATTGTAAAGGAAGTTACGGGACAGCAGCTTACGGAATACCTTAAAAAGCCGGTGTTTGACGAGCTTGGTATGGGAGAGGTTTACTGGGAAAAATCTCCCGAAGGCATCGAAAAAGGCGGCTGGGGTTTGTATATACTCCCGGAAGATATGGCTAAAATCGGATTATTATATCTGAACGGCGGCGTATACAACGGCAAACGCATTATATCAAAGGAATTTATCAGCGAGGCGACGCGCGCGCATATAAAAGCTCCCGAAGGAGCGGGCGATTATGATTATGGTTACCACGTATGGGTAGGGAAAAACACACAGTCGTTTCTTTTAAACGGCATGTTCGGTCAGAATGTTCTCGGATATAAAGACAAGAATATAATCATTGTCACGACCGCCGGCAACGAGGAAATGTTTCAGCAGAGCAAATATTATAAAATAGCAGATAAATTTTTCGGAAACGGTTTTATACCGGCCGATCCGGCCTATTTAATAGCAAAAAGCGGAAACGGACAGGCTCTGCGCGAGCTTCGCATGCTGTGTGATTCCCACGGCAGTGATTCCCACGGCAGTGATGCCCACGGTAGTGATGCCCACGGCAGTGATTTCCACGGGAATGAACACATACATGATTCCCACAACAGTAATTATCATGGAACGGAGCTTTACGGAGCGAAAAAAAGCGCGGAAACAAGCATGCCGCAAAGTATTTTTGCGCGGCTTTTTACGCGGCGTAAAGTAGATTTAACATCAGGCGGCAGTAAGGCCGTGCCAAAGGCTCTGCCCGATATGTGCGCACGGCTTAACGGCAGAAAATATGCGCTCTGGAGCAAGAGAATCGTCGGATTGCTTCCTCTCATGACTCAGTCAATACAGAATAATTTTACCGGCGGCATAGACAGCATAGAATTTTCCGTTTCCGGGGCGAACAATGACGAATTTTCGGTTGTATTTGCGGAGGGCGGCGAAATATTCCGTGTTCCCGTCGGCTTCGGAGGCGAGGCGAAATACGCAACGCTTAATTTTTCGGGAGAAAAATACCGTGTGGGAACGGCCGGCAGATTTGCCGAAAACGAGGATGGGGTTAAATGCCTCGTTATGAGGCTTTCCTTTGTTGAAATCCCGAATTCACGAATAATAAAGCTTTTCTTTGATGACGAGGATACGGTGACGGCGAAATTTGCGGAAAAGCCAAATATCGAATTTGTTTCGAGAGGGCTGGATGCTTTCCTTGAGGATATGCCGGGTAAAAAAATAATAAACGCCCTGGCGCATAAGGTTGACGGCGGATATCTTTTATACCGCGTGAGCATCGCTTTTATGCCGGAAGTCAGATTTATCGCGGATCCGAAAATAATTAAAGCAGCAACAAAATAATACTTTTATATGAGTGAAAGCCCATATACCAAAGTCTTTTTCAGAGTTTATAAAAATCGGTCAAGGAGAAATAAATTTATGAATTCATTGCAGGGTGCTTTGCCGTATATCGGCAATCCGGATCAGATCATTTCATTTTCCGTTTCACGGTTTGAGGAAGGGCGGGCCCGCGGAACAAGAATCGCAAGCATATCCACTCCCGCCGGACTTGATGCCACGGTCGTATGTGACAGATGCATGGATTTGTACAATGTCAGATATAAAGGGATAAACTTAAATTATATTACGCCTGTAGGCATAGCCGCGCCGCAGTATTACGACGCGTCCGGCGCGGGATGGCTCAGGAATTTTTTTGGAGGCTTTCTCACCAGCTGCGGATT
Organism: Oscillospiraceae bacterium; assembly: GCA_034925865.1. Classification (NCBI taxonomy): domain Bacteria; kingdom Bacillati; phylum Bacillota; class Clostridia; order Eubacteriales; family Oscillospiraceae; species Oscillospiraceae bacterium. The sequence continues at coordinate 90,345 of JAYFRN010000007.1, forward strand.
GAGAAACATAGGTTCGCCCGATTCTTACGGCGGAGAAAGCTTCGGTCTTCACGGAAGATTATCGAATATTCCTGCCGAACAGCTCTCATACTCCCGTGATGGCGGCGGAGTAAGGCTTTCAGGAGTTATGACTGAGGCGTGCGCCTTTGGCGAAGCGTTTACTCTGCGCCGGGAATATTTTTTTCCGGCGGAATCGGGAAGCGAAGCGGAATTTTTCTTCGAGGACTGTGTAACTAACGTTTCTCACACCGCCCGTCCGTTTATGCAGCTTTATCACTTCAACATCGGTTATCCGTTTCTCTGCGAGAGCTCTGTGCCTGTAATAAAATCAAAAAAGATCGTTCCCAGGGACGAATATGCCGCGCTTCACGCCGAAAATTATTCGGATATAACGTCACCGGTTGACGAATACCGTGAAATGTGCTATTATCATACGTTGGAAAAAGACGAAAACGGCGTCCGTTCTTTCGGAATGAAAAATTCCGCGCTGGGGCTTTCGCTTGAAATAAGCTTCGACGACTTTTCGAAAAAGCCTGCCGCCTCCGCGCTTGACGTGTTTGTTCAATGGAAAATGTTTCAAAAGGGCGCCTATGTCATGGGACTTGAACCAGCAAACGCAACGCTGGACGGATATGAGGAAAACATCCGCAACGGCACTCTTAAAACACTGGCGCCGGGAGAAAGCGCAAAACGTAGGTTTTCGGTAAAAATAAAAGAAGAAAAATGAGAAAATACCGGGAGAGACAAACGGAGCAATCTTCGCGGCTGAAATGTTGGTGCGAAGATATGCAAGCGGACTCTCCCCAAACAAGGAAGGACGGAATAAATATGGACAGTAACCTGCTCGGCATTACGAGCGACACCATATTCGCTCATCAGGAAAGAGTCGCGCCTCTCAGTCTTATTTCGCTCAATGGATCTGAGGAAATCTGCAAAAAGATCAACTGGTATCTCATTGAATGGTCAAAGATGGCCGGATATGATCGCGACACGTTTCTTATCGACGCGGAATGCCCGAGATTTCAGACCGGAGACGGCAAGGGCATGATAAAATCCAGCGTTAGAGGAGACGATTTGTTTTTATATGTGGATGTAGGGAACTATAACTGCACATACAAGCTTTTCGACCGCGAAAACGCAATGAGTCCCGACGACCATTTTCAAGATTTGAAAAGAATCATTGAGGCCGCAAGCGGAAAGCCTTACAGAATGAATGTCATAATGCCTATCCTTTACGGCGGCAGACAGCATAAACGCAGCTATCGCGAATCGCTTGACTGCGCAGTTATGCTTCAGGAGCTTCAGCATCTCGGGGTATCAAACATCATAACCTTCGACGCTCATGACGCCAGAGTTCAGAATGCCGTACCCATAATGGGCTTTGACAATATAATGCCGTATTACCAGGTTCTGAAAGCTTTGTTCCGCAACTTTCCGGATATAAATCCGGATAAGGATCACCTTATGATAATAAGTCCGGACGAGGGCGCGATCAACCGCAATATGTACTATTCATCCGTGCTCGGCGTTGACCTCGGGATGTTCTATAAACGCAGAGACTATTCCGCCATTGTCGGCGGCAGAAACCCGATTGTGGCGCATGAATATCTAGGCGCGTCGGTTGAAGGTAAGGATATCTTTATAGCCGACGATATTATTTCATCCGGCGACAGCGTGCTTGATATTATAATTGAGCTGAAGAAGCGTAGAGCCAACCGCATTTTCGCCTATGCAACATATGCTTTGTTCACGAGCGGTCTTTCAAGCTTTGACAAGGCTTATGCGGCCGGACTTTTCGACGGAATATTAGGCACGAACCTGACGTACAGAAGACCAGAGCTTTTACAGCGTCCATGGTTTTATGAAGTCGATGTGTCGAAATATATCGCGTATATAATCGCTGCTCTAAACCATAACATCTCTGTCAGCACGCTGATAGATCCGCATCAAAAAATAAACCAATTAATGAAGGACAGGTTTAATAACGAAACCTCTCATTGAATTTAAATGAATATAACACAAAAAATCGCATCTGAGCTCGGACTTAGAACCGAGCAGGCCGAAAGCACAATTAAGCTTCTTGATGAAGGCAACACCGTCCCATTTATATCGCGCTACCGCAAGGAGGTCACGGGCTCTCTCGACGATCAGGTTGTAAGACAGCTTTCTGAACGTCTGGAATACCTCCGCGGGCTTGAAAAGCGCAAGGAGGAAGTGCGCGCGTCGATAGAATCACAGGGCAAGCTGACTGAGGATATCTCCGCCGCGCTGGAAGCGGCCGAGATATTGACGGAGGTGGAGGATATTTACCGTCCGTTCAAGCCTCACCGCAAGACACGTGCCTCTGTCGCGCGCGAAAAAGGGCTGGAGCCTCTTGCGCAGTTAATTTTCGCTCAGGAAATAAAAAAGAACTCCGGAAAATCGCCGGAGGAATTCGCGGCGGATTACATCAATACCGAAAAAGGTGTTTCCACGCCGGAGGAGGCGCTTGCCGGCGCAATGGACATTATCGCTGAGGATGTCTCCGACAACGCCGAATTCAGAAAAACCGTCCGCGCGCTGACATTTGAAAACGCCGCGCTTTCTGTCTGCGCGGTAAGCGACGCGGCAAAGGCGTTGCAGGAGGCCGCCGTTTATTCGATGTATTTTGAATATTCGGAAAAGCTTTCGAAAATTCCGCCTCACCGCCTTCTGGCCATAAACCGCGGCGAAAACGAAGGGTATCTTAAGGTGGACTTTGTTATTGAAGAATATATTCCGCTCAATTACCTGATTCAGAAGACTGTCGGAGAAAAAAGCATATTCACCGAAACAGTCGAAGCCGCGGTGAAGGACAGTTATTCGCGTCTTGTCGCCCCGGCCATTGAACGTGATATAAGAAGCGCTTTGTTTGACGAAGCGTGTGAAAAGGCGATTGTGGTTTTTGAAGAAAACCTTAAAAACCTTTTGCTTACTCCGCCTTTGAAGGGCAAAACCGTACTCGGCTTTGACCCTGGATACCGCACAGGCTGCAAACTCGCGGTTGTAGACCCGATAGGAAGAGTTTTGGATACGGGTGTTATTTACCCGACAAAGCCGCAGGAACGCATCGAAGAATCTGAAAAAGCTGTATTGAGGCTTGTTTCAAAGCATCATATAGACACAGTCGCGATAGGCAACGGCACGGCCTCAAAGGAAAGCGAAATATTCATTTCCGGCGTCATAAAGCGCAATTCTCTGAAAGTAAAATATATGATGGTTTCAGAGGCCGGCGCATCGGTTTATTCCGCGTCCAAGCTCGGTGCTGAGGAATTTCCGGATTACGATGTTACGCTTCGCAGCGCCGTTTCTATCGCGAGAAGACTGCAGGATCCGCTGGCCGAGCTTGTCAAGATCGACCCGAAATCAATAGGAGTCGGACAGTATCAGCATGATATGAAGCCGGCCAGACTTTCAGAAGCGCTCGGAGGAGTGGTAGAATCCTGCGTCAACAGCGTCGGTGTCGACCTCAACACGGCTTCATATTCGCTTTTGTCATACATTTCGGGAATAAACGCGCAAAGCGCAAAGAACATAGTGAAATTCAGAGAAGAAAACGGAGCGTTTGCTTCGCGTTCTCAACTGTTAAAGGTGCCGAGGATAGGAGCGAAGGCATATGAGCAGTGCGCCGGGTTTTTAAGGCTGCCGGGCGCACAAAATCCGCTCGACAACACCGGCGTTCACCCTGAATCATACGATGCCGCCGAAAAGCTTCTGAACAATTTCGGCTTTACGGTAAACGACCTTGAAGGCGGTATATCGTCCATGTCGCTGTTATGCGAAAAAGCGGGGAAGAAAATGCTTTCGGAAAAGCTCGTAATTGGGCTTCCCACGCTCAACGACATTATATCGGAGCTTGAAAAGCCGGGACGCGACATCCGCGACGATTTTGCGCAGCCCCTGCTTCGTGACGACGTCATGGATTTAAACGATTTAAAAGAGGGTATGGAGCTGGTCGGAACGGTCAGAAATGTATGTGATTTCGGCGCATTTATAGACATTGGAGTCCATCAGGACGGCCTAGTCCACATCTCACAGATATCTGATCGCTATATCCGACACCCATCCGAGGTGCTCGCTGTGGGCAACACGGTGAAGGTTCGTGTCCTCTCCGTCGATCCGCAGAAAAAACGCATTGCGCTTACAATGAAGAAATAATTCCGGTTATTGATTACGGTCATAAATATGTGTATTGAGATCACAAATATTAATATTTCATTGCCGTTTCAATAATAAGACGCTTGATTTTATAATAAAGTATGATATAATTGGAATGCAAAAACTATAATCACATAGCTATAGTCAAAAAGGAGAAAAGCATGAAAAATTCGAAAATTCTTGCAGTCATTATTTCATTGGCTCTGCTTATACCCGCTGTTATTCCGGCGAGCGCTCTGCAGTTTACCCAAAAGCCGCAGTTCCGCGCATGGGACAGCGTAGAAAACGGAGTTATACTCATGGAAGGCTTCGACGGAAACGGAAAAGCCGGCAGCTTCAGTGCGGACGGCGTCAGCAGCGAGTATAATAAACCGACAATCGACGATAAGACAGGCTTTGCGACCCCGGATACTACATATTATGACAAGGACAAGCTTCCTTACGCCTTTGCCTTCTACGGCGATAACACATATGTCGATGCAGATTCTGTTATCACGAGCGGCTGGTATTGGAACGGCTCTGCAGCTATTGGCTGGACAAGCGACGGATCCAAGGATGTCGGTCTCCGTACAAAATTTTCACCGTTAGAGCCCAATAAAGATGTATATATATACTATCTCTATGGCAGCCAGAACACCGAAGAAGGCGCCGTTATCGGATGCGCGGTTGAATTCTGGGATGCGGACCTCAACCTTCTCAAAACCGAAAAAATAGAAAAGACTATTAAAAAAGGCGCTTCATATGCCGGAGAAGATGGCTCTGACAGACCTAACGGAACCTTCACATCCCCTGACAAGACCGCTTATGTGACCTTCCGCCTCTACTATGGAAAAGGCGTTGCATGCTCAAATATTGCGTTTGATACATTCATGGCTAAGCTTGCCGACAGCAGCATTGCCGTAAACAGCACCGAAGCAAACACCGGCAGATGCTCTGCTGAAAAGGATGCAGACGCAGCAGTCGCCAAGGCTTATTTTGATGCACATCCCGCAACTACCACCGAAGAACCCACCACCGAAGAACCTGTTGAAACCGGCGACGGACTTGTCTTCGTTGTAATCGCGCTTGTTATTTCCGCTTCATGCGCAGTTGTGTTCTCAAAGAAAAGAGCAAGATAACAGGAAGTTTTAAGCTTTGGAATCAGCTCCTGCCTGAACGAAAGTTTTAAAACTGTTATTCAGAGTAATCAGGATAAATAATGCTGCTTACAGGCGTGACCGCTTATAGGCAGCATTTTTACGTACGAATGCAACATTATAAACATCACCGGAACAGGCATTATGTCTGCCTGTTCCGGTGATGTTTTATGAAGGTATATATTATGCAAGAATCCTGATTTTGGATTCAAGCTTGACAGAATATAAACGGTCAAGCTCGGCAACCTTTTTCATTATTTCATCCTCTGAGGCCGGAGCGCATACAATCGAAATCGTTCTTTCTTTTGATGAAATCTCATCGCGTGAGACCACTTCACAGGAAGCAAAAGCTTTAAGGATTTGCTCCTGTCCGGCTTTATCCGATGAAAAACGAAGATACATGGGCGCAACGCGGGAGGAGATGGGCTTTATATACCCATCGCTTTCGGTTTTGTCCGGCTCAATCCAGGAAACGGAACAGGATGAGCCGATAATAGCTTCAGCTATGTCTGAAACCATCGCAGAGGCAGTAGGAAGCTTTCCTGCTCCCTTGCCGTAAAACACAACGTCGCCGACCGCGTTTCCGGTTATTTTAACAGCGTTAAAAACATCATTTACTCCGGAAAGAACATTGTCTGTCTGAACAAAAAACGGGCATACTATACAATAAATACCCTCGCCCGCTTTTTCAGAATAACCGATAAGCTTTATCGTCGCTCCATATGCCTCGGCATCGGCAACATCCTTTGAAGAAATTGTGCGGATTCCTTCGGTTGTAATCTGTTCCGGCAAAACTGTAATACCGTAAGCAAGATCGGAAAGTATGCATATTTTACGTGCGGTATCCAGCCCGTCGATATCGGCGGACGGATTTCGTTCGGCGTAACCCTTTTGCTGAGCCTCAGAAAGCGCGGAATCAAATGAAGCTCCGTCTCCGAACATGCGCGTAAGAATATAATTTGTCGTTCCGTTTAATATTCCTGCGATTTTCAATATTAAATTAACGCTCATACATTCGCACAGCGGATGAATAAGAGGTATACCTCCGCCGACGCTTGCTTCAAACAAATATCTGACTCCGTGTTCAGCCGCGGCCGCTATCAGCTCGCTGCCAAATTTAGAAACGACTTCTTTATTTGAGGTCACCACATGTTTCCCACTTTTTATTATAGAAAGAGAATAATCAAACGCCGGATGAGAGCCTCCCATGCATTCGGCAACAACCGTTATTTCATCGTCGTTTATTATATCGTTTATATCGTGAGTAATCAGGTTTTCAAAAGGAGTGCCCGGGAACTCACGCAGATCGAGTATTTTTTTAACTCTTACCTCTTCTCCGACGCGAGACGCAAGACGATTGCTGTTCATTTCGATTACGTCATATACTCCGCCGCCCACCACGCCGAATCCGAGTATTGCAACATTTATCATGCTAATATCCTATCCTTGTAAAGTCTATATCATCTTATAATTATATCATATGCTATGCAGAAATTCAAGATATAAAGGAGCTTTTGCCGTTGTTTCTTCCGGAAAAGGGATATAAAAGAACTGTTATAGTCATCTTTTATATTATCATTATATATCTTTTCGTTAAATATATCAGCGATGGTCTGTTTTTTTGGCTGTTTCCATTTGTGCTCGCCTGGCTTGCCGCTTATTGCGTCCAAAAGCCGATAGAATTGATGTACCGATCGTATAAAATTCCTCCAAAGCTTTCCGCAGGTTTTTATGTGATTCTCATCACAGCATTGCCGGTTTCACTTGGATTTCTGTGTATATCGAAGCTTGTATCTGTAAGCGCCTCGCTTTATGTATGGCTTACCGAAAATTTTGATATGTTTGCGGGAAGCGTTAAAAATGTGCTTGACTCGGTGAGAGAATTTTTATATAAGCTGCCATTTTCGGAGGATTCCGCTTTTTCTGCTCAGCTTTCCGATTCATTTTTCAATTTTATTACAACTTACGCAGGTAAATTGATCTCATATCTTCCGACAGCCGCGGGCGTTGTGATTGGTATTTTGCCTAAAATCCTTATTTTTACAGCGGTATTCTGCATATCTGCGTTTTATCTTTCATGCGATTTCAGAAAATGTAATTCCTTTATTCTCGGCATAATACCCTGTGAAGCAAGAACATACTTCAAGGATTTTGCTAAAGAACTTTTGTATGTGACAAGATGCTATTTGAAATCGTATTCAATGCTTTTTCTGATATCTTTGACGGAGCTTTTTTTCGGAATGCTGATTGTCGGTATTCCGCGTCCGTTCACCGTTGCTTTTGGAATAGCTTTTGTGGATTTACTACCCGTTTTTGGATGCGGAACCGTGCTGGCTCCCTGGTTTGTGATTGAATTTATACGCGGCTCGACCCAAACAGGCATCGGGCTTCTTATCCTTTATATAATAATCACCGTTGTCAGACAGATGATCGAACCGAAGATCGTCGGTGAATTCACCGGGCTGCATCCGTTGTTGATGCTGATGAGCATATTCTTAGGTCTGTTTTTATTCGGTGCGTTCGGAATGTTTGCGGTGCCCATGTGCGTTGCCGCCGCAGTGAGCCTTGAAAAAAGACACGGCAGAATGACTGATGCCGGATAATTGTTTAGAGGATATTATTAAATTTCTTTATATCACTTGGTATGATATAATTTTGTTTCAGACAAGACGAAAATCACAATATTATTTTGTAATCAATATTGTTAGTAAGGCGATTAACAATATTTCCAGAGGCAAATAATACGAAATTATATGCAGATTCATAGTCATAATACAGTGCTTTTGAATCTGTTGCTTTTCCGCTTAGATATGTATCAATAATCCACTTTTTGCTTCGATTTATTTCATCCGATGAAATATAGTCTTTAATTTCATAATCCCATACATCATTCAACAGTTGTTTTATATTTTTTTTATATGGATATCTGTTAATAACAATATGGTCTATATTTTCTATATCGCTGATAATGCGTTTGAAAAACTCGGGATCCTCATTGTATACACCGTCTTCTTCCATTCGAATTACAAATTTTTCTCTGATGTGAATATTAAACAATTCATCTGTAATCAAGTGAACAATATACCCCAAATATAAATCTGCATATTTATCATTTGGGTCATAATAAGCATCAATAAAATTATTTACTCTCGTATGAAACATTGCTATTTTTTCGGGGTTTTGAAAGTCGTTACCGGAAATATTTTCAGTGAGGTGTGTTCTTTTTTTATCTGAGCGTTGATAATTAGTTTTTGCGTGAATAGCATCCGGGGCGATATTGCCAGAGTAAAATAATGCCGGGTTTTTTATTTTACAGTTTTTCATTTCGTATATTTTATCTGCAATCGCCAGGTGTGTAGCTGTTCCTGCCATAAAATCCTCCATATTATTGAAACGACAATTATTAAAACGGCATTTAAATGAGCCTTTATTAGAGAGAAAAGCCCATATACCAGAGCCTTTTCTCTCTTTAAACGGACATTATTTAATTGCCAAGTTAATAGAACAATAATTATATAATCATATTATCAATTTTTGTAACGTCGTTGAATTTTGTTGTCGTTGTTATAGTGATACTAATTACGGTTATTGTAAAAAACGCGCGTATATTCTCCGCTTAAAACAATCGGCATTATCCGAGCTCACTGTAAAAAAAAGAGATAGACTATAATAATCTATCTCTTTTTATAAGAGCAAGTTTAAACTTAACTTTATTATTTACTCTTCAACTTCGCCGGTATTAGCTTCTTCAGTATTAACTTCTTCAGTATTAGATTCGCCGGTTTCAGTTTTGCCATTGTTGGCGCTGTCATCGAGATACGGCGGTTTTTGCGCTTTACGGGCAGCCTCTGATTCAGAGAGCGCCGTCGCAACGGGACCGTACTGAGCGTTAAATACGTTTGTGAGGAAGTCCGGGAAGCCTATCGCATCGAGCTTCGCGAGAATATCGTTGTTCTGCGCTTCCCAATCCTCAACGCCCTGGCAGAGCTCTTCGTATTTGCCTGCAACGATTTCGTTTGCCTGTTTGATAATATCCTGCTGCTCTTCGTCAAAAGTGCCGGCAAACGTGATAAAACCGTCGGGTTTCATTATGAGATTGGACTGTATCGCGCTATCTCTGTAATCGGCGGGAATGTCTGATGTATGATATCCGATTAATGTATTTCCCGTCTGATAGAAATCCATCGAATAATCATCGTTAATTTTGCTTATCGTGCCGTCGTCGTTCTTTATCCAGTTTACATTTTCAACACCGTATGTGAAAACGGTTTTGAAATCCGCGTTGCAATAGAGCAGGGTGAGAATTTCGGCGGATCTGTCAAAGAGCTTGCTGTATGCGCTGATTCCGTATAATCCGGTAAGACAATTTTTTGCGGTTACGGTAGGGGTGATATATGTCCTTACTATATAGCCTTCGGATTCCCACTTGGCAACATCGGAAAGGGATCCTGTGCGTATATCAAGGAAGAAATTGGGGGCGTTGTTGGGATCGGCCGCAAAATATCCATTCTGACGGAATGTCCACATGCGCTCGAAATGAGATTTGACCGAATAGGTTTTAAACGTGGAGCTGGCCTCGAGCGATGGGAACGGACCGTATTCGGAATTTGTCACGCTGATTGCGCCGCCGTAAACATCGTCATAGAAATCAAGCCCCATGAGCTCAACCGGCTTCACCATCGGCACTACGTTCGGTTCGTTTGTCTTGATCGTTGCAAGGAAGTCTTCACAGTTATAAAGAGACTTGACGTTCGAGACATCCATATTATATTTTTCCACCAAGGCTTTGTTGAACAGAAAATATTTTCCCTGGCTGGCAACGCTTTTGTTTACGGGTATTGCGTATGTGGCGGCCGCGCTCTTTCCCGCGCCAAGATCGGCGGCGGCAAGAATAACCGGATTCACATAATCGGTAATGAGCTTTTCATCTCTCTTAAGCTTTTCGTCAAGCGGCTGTAAAAGCGCGCTGCCGCCGTTATAATCCGGATTACCGGCTATAAGCGATACATATGAATCATAACCGTCTATATATACAATATCCATCTGGGCGGAGGTAATCGGCTCCGGCGCGCCCTCTTCACCGTTGAGGATCGCCTTTATTCGCTCCTGATCGGCTTCGGCCGCGGCCTTGTCGGCGGCGCGTTTATCAAGGCGCTGCTGTTGTCTGAGCTTGCGCAACTCATCCTTGTTAAGCGTTTTTTCGTATTCCTGCTGTTCCTTTTTAGCGATCTTGTCAGCTTCGTCATCGGCGAGCTTTTTTGATTTATCCGCCTCAAACTGCTTCCACATCGCCTCTATGGCTTCCTGGTATTTATCTTTAGTATAAAAGCGGAGCACAAGAGAAGTCTTGAATTTTGTTGTAAAAGTATTAAGCTTCGCCTGTACAGCCTGTATTGCCTCCGGTGTCGTCGTGTCTCCGGTTATCGCATATACCGTCAGATATGTAGGTAATCTGTATGTAGTTAGATCAACTGTTTCGTCGTCTTTGCTCGCGCACGAGGTTAACAGCGCCGACAACAGCATAATCATTACAAGAAGAAGACTAACCCATCTTTTTCTCATGTCTTGTGTCCTCCTTAAGAACAACGCGGATGCGTATAATTCATCCTATATTCTACACTAAAATAATATTTATGTCAAGGTAATTTTATTTCAATTCGCTTGTGCATATTTGCTAAAATGAAAGCCTCATTTCTGTGCTATACATCCAAATGATGTGAAATGTTGTCGTATATTACATTATTAAGGCATTAATGAAGCTGTTTCAATCCAAAAAGTCCCGCAGCTTTTTTGCCCTGCTCGGATGGCGGAGCTTTCTCAACGCCTTTGCTTCTATCTGACGTATGCGCTCTCTGGTTATGTTAAATTCTTTTCCGACGTCCTCGAGCGTATGGCTTCTTCCGTCGTTGAATCCGAAGCGAAGCTTCAATACGCTTGCTTCTCTCGGAGTAAGAGTGTCAAGCACCTCTTCGAGCTGTTCGCGCAGCATCGTGTGGCTTGCCGCCTCCGCCGGTGCCGGCGCGTCGTTGTCCGGAATGAAATCTCCGAGATGGCTGTCCTCCTCCTCGCCTATCGGCGTTTCCAGAGACACGGGCTCCTGGGCAAGCTTCATGATTTCCCTGACCTTGTCGGGAGGTATATTCATCACTTCGCTGATCTCGTCGGCGCTCGCCTCGTGACCAAGCTCCTGAAGAAGCTGACGCGATACGCGCAGCACTTTATTGATAGTCTCCACCATATGTACGGGAATTCTTATTGTGCGCGCCTGATCCGCTATCGCTCTCGTGATAGCCTGACGTATCCACCATGTTGCATAAGTAGAAAACTTGTATCCCTTGGAATAATCGAACTTCTCGACCGCTTTCATCAGGCCGAGATTTCCTTCCTGTATCAGATCGAGAAAAAACATTCCTCTGCCGACATATCTTTTCGCTATGCTGACGACAAGCCTGAGGTTCGCCTCGACAAGCAGCTTTTTCGACTGCTCGTCGCCCTGCGCCATCTTCGTCGCAAGCTCCAGCTCTCTTCCGGCGTCCAGCAGAGGTACCTTTCCGATTTCCTTCAGGTACATCCTTACGTGATCTTCGATCGCGATACCTTCTGACGCAAGAATCTTTTCTACATCCTCAGGCGAATCAAACGCTTCGACATCCGCCTCAATAGCATCGAGATCAGGAACCTCAAGATAATCCGTTACCTCTATTCCCATATTCTCAAGCGTTTCATATATTTTTTCTATTTGATCGCTGTCAAAATCAACGTCGTCCATCGCTTCCATAATCTCGCTGTTTGAAAGCGAACCCTTTTGGCGTCCTCTTTCAATCAGCTCGCTGATAGTCGGCCTATGGTTTTCGTTCATCGCGTGTTACTTCCTTTGTATTATTATTTATATAAACCGGTTGCCGCTTAATATGTTTTCCCAAACGGCTCCGAAATATTTACCGTGAGATATATTTCAGGATTTTTGCTTTCTGAGCTCTTTTAACCGCTCGGCCAATGCCTCCGCCGACGTAATTTCTGCGCTTTCCGCCGCTTTTTTTTCTTCTTTCAGCGATTCGGCAAGGCTCGCCAGAACCGCCGGTGAATTATCAGTCAGCGACGCGCGCGCGAGCTTCATCCTGGTCAGCGCCCCCAGCTTGTCCGGCGAAAAGCTTTGCGCCAGATACGAAAAGTCAAATCCGCCGTCCGATCCGAGCTTTAAAAGCTCCGTGACGGCCTCTCGCCCGAAGGCTGTCACAAAATTACCGGGATCAACCAGCGTTCTCGTTTTCTCGTCGGCGAGGTATTCCGGCCTTAACAGCAGTATGCCAATGATGCCTTCTTCTTTGGCGCATGCCGCCGGATACTTTATCTTTTCCGGGTTTGCCGTATCACCGTATCCCGCGGTTTTCTTCAGATCGGCCTCCGTGCGTTCTCTTACCGCGCTTCGGACGGCGCGCTTTGCGCTTCGGTCGGCCTCCGCTCTCAGAATCGACGCGTCCAGACCCGTAAGCTCTCTTAATCGCTCTATGTATACTTCCTTTTCAAGAGGAGAACGTATCCCGGAAAGCTTTGCGCATATCTCCCGCGCAAATCTCAGCTTATCCTCCGGAACGTTCAGGTCGTATCCGGCTTTTATGCTGTTGAAGGTGTATTCTATCTGTCCCTCGGATCCGTCCAGCACCTCTTGAAATGCTGCCTTGCCAAAGGTTTTTATGTATTCATCCGGATCCTTCGCGCCCTGTAACGTTATTACCTTGACTTTAATATCCGCCGCGTCAAGCAGCTCTATCGCGCGTTTCGCGGCTTTTTTTCCGGGCTCGTCAGAGTCATAGCACAGGAAAACCTTCGAGGCATATCTTCTCATCAGCCTGGACTGCTCTCCCGTCAGCGATGTGCCGAGCGTCGCGACGGCGTTCGTGAAGCCTGCCGCGTGAAGCGCGATCACGTCCATATATCCCTCGCATAATATCAGCGAGTCCGTTCCGGCATTTTTAGCGTAATTTCCCGCGAACAGGGTTCTGCTTTTTTTGAATACCGGCGTGTCGGACGAATTGAGATATTTCGGGTTGCCGTCGCCGATTATCCGTCCTCCGAATGCGCAGACTTTTCCGTTCAAATCGATAATCGGGAACATGACGCGTCCTCGGAAGTAGTCAAACGGCTTTCCGCTTTTACTTCCTATCCCCGCGAGGAACGCCGTCTTCATCTCCTCCGCCGTAAATCCCTCTCTGCTCAGATATCCGACAAGACCGTCAAAATCGTCTCCGGCGTATCCCAGTCCGAAATGCCTTATTGTTTCGACGCCAAGCCCTCTCTTTATGAGATATTTCATGCCCGGCTCTCCACGGGGAGACATCAGAATTTCGTAGAAATAACGCGCCGCTTTCTTGTTGATTTCATAATATCTTTGTTTATCAGTCCTTTGCCCGGCATCCTGTCCCTCGTCCGGAACCTTCATTCCGGCGCGCTCAGCCAGCTGCTCTACCGCGGACATATAGTCAAGAGCTTCTATCCTCATTACAAAGGTGATTACATCTCCGCCCGCTCCGCAGCCGAAACAGTAAAAATGATCTCCGGGCGAATAAATGGTAAATGACGGCGTCTTTTCGCTATGAAAAGGGCAGCAACCGACAAGATTTGATCCTGCTCGCTTTAACCGCACATATTGCCCGGCTATGTCTTCAAGCGACACACGCATTTTAAGTTCCTGTATGAAGCTTTCGGGCAGCATGCTTTCTCCTTTGCTTGTCTTATTAGAGAGAAAAGCTCATATACCAGAGCCTTTTCTCTCTTTTACGGTAATTATTTAATTGTCGAGATATATAAAATTGCTCAACGCGTTTTCTCATCAGAAAATCATGTTTTAGTTTTCCGGTTTGTGCTTAAATATATACCTGGCAATTATCAGGCGTTTATTAAAGCTGATTATAAATGTCGATATTACTTGAGTTAGTTCAACCGCTTACAAAATATTATACGCGCCGGTTTTCGTAAAACCTTTTTTTAAAATTCGTTTTTCCCGATTAAACGAGAAAATATATCACAAAAAAACCAAAAAACAGTCAGAGCACTCTGTTAAAAACACAAAGCTGTGGAAAACTCATGTCAAATATATCGAATATTTCACATTCTTCACAGAGTTTTCCACAGCTTTTGAGGAAAAGTTTTAACGATAAGAAATTATTGCGGTTTATATTTTATTATATTGGATTATGTCAACGCGTATTTACAGCTTTTTCACGGAGAGAGAGCATGGGGTTCCGTTTATGCTCCAGTCCTTCGCATATCCTGTTTCTTCTGGCAGTGACGGTACAAGCTCTATGGATTTTGCGAGAGTGTCGTGCATGATCTGAGACTTGTTTTTGGCTATGATGCCGCATAGCATCGCGTCACAGACAGCGAATACCGCAATGTTGTCCATGACCTCGAATCCGGCCTCCTTGCGCATCGTCTGCAGCTTTGAAATTACCTCGCGCACATATCCTTCCTCGATAAGCTCTTCATTCAGCGTGGTGTCGAGCACAACCGTGATTCCGTGATCGGAATCGGCGATAAAGCCGTCGACCTTGGCTCTTTCTATGAGAAGGTCTTCTTTTGCGATTTGCTTTTCACCGTCGGAAAGCTTAACCTTAAGATATCCGGTCGCGTCAAGCTCCGCCATAGCGGCTTTTCCGTCAATTGCGGCCAGAAGATTTTTCAGCTCTCCTATCGATTTTCCCAGCTTTGGTCCGAGCGTTTTAAGCTGTGGCTTGAAGCTGTAATTAATATACTTGCCTACCTCCGAGGTAAATTCGAGCGATTTTATATTCAGCTCGCTCAATATGATATCTCTGTAGAATTCGGGAAGCTCGTTTTCGGCTCCGACAAACATGCGTGAAAGCGGCTGGCGATTTTTGATGGCCGCGGCATTTCTGCAGGCGCGCCCCAATGTGACGATCTCGCCCACTTCCTCCATTTTGTCCTCAAGAGGCTTGTCAATTTTCGATTCGTCGAAGACTGGATAATCGCAGAGATGAACGCTTTCCGGCGCGGCAGGATTGATCGAACAAACGAGATTGCGGTAAATCGATTCGCTCATGAACGGCGTCATCGGCGCGCAGAGCTTTGAAAGCGTAACAAGCACGGTGTAAAGCGTCATATATGCCGCCGTCTTGTCGTCTGTCAGCTCGCTCGACCAAAAGCGTTCTCTCGAAAGCCGGACATACCAGTTGCTAAGTTCATCCACAAAGGAATTGAGAGCGCGCGCGGCCTCTGTTATCTTATAATCACCCAGATATTCGTCGACAACTTTTGTAAGCGTGTTGAGCTTTGATATGATCCACTTGTCCAATACGCGCATTTTACTTTCATCGAGCTTATGCTTGGCCGCGTCGAAATTATCGATATTCGCGTACAGCACGAAAAACGCGTACGTATTCCACAGCGTCCCCATGAATGTGCGCTGTCCCTCCGTAACGGCCGCGTCGTAAAAGCGGTTAGGAAGCCACGGCGCGCTGTTCGAATAGAAATACCAGCGTATCGCGTCGGCTCCATGCTTTTTAAGCGCGTCGAACGGATCGACCGCGTTGCCCTTTGATTTGGACATTTTCTGTCCGTTTTCATCCTGCACAAGACCGAGCACTATCACGTTTTTATATGGCGCGCGGTCGAATATCAACGTGGAAATAGCCAGCAGCGAATAGAACCAGCCCCTCGTCTGGTCAAGGGCTTCGCTTATGAAATCGGCGGGGAAATTATCATCGAATATTTCCTTGTTTTCGAAAGGATAATGCCACTGCGCAAACGGCATTGCGCCGGAATCAAACCAGCAGTCAATGACTTCCTTGGTACGTTTCATCTGTCCGCCGCACTTCGGACATTTTATGGTTACGGCGTCTATATAAGGCTTGTGAAGCTCTATGTCGTCCGGACAGTTATCGCTCATCGACTTTAATTCGGCTATGCTTCCGATTGAATGACGGTGTCCGCATTCGCATTCCCAGATATTGAGCGGCGTGCCCCAGTATCTGTCTCGGCTTATGCTCCAGTCCTGCACATTTCTCAGCCATTCGCCGAATCTGCCTTTTCCTATTGTTTCCGGGATCCAGTTTATCGTTTCATTATTTGCTATCAGCTTGTCCTTTACGTCGGTCATCTTTATGAACCACGAATCGCGGGCGTAATATATAAGCGGGGTATCGCATCTCCAGCAGAAGGGATATGAATGCTCAAACGGAAGCGAAGCGTAAAGCAGACCGCGCGTTTTGAGATCGTAAAACACCTCTTTGTCGGCGTCCTTGCAGAACATTCCGGCCCAGGGAGTCTTTTCTTTCATTTCGCCCTTGCTGCCGACCATCTGAACAAACGGAAGTCCGTATTTCTTTCCCACGCGATTGTCGTCTTCTCCGAAAGCCGGAGCAATATGGACAATGCCCGTGCCGTCTGAAATCGTAACATAATCGTCGCAGGTGATGTAAAACGCCTTTTCGCCGACTTTGTCAAAGTCATAAAGAGGGATGTATCTCTTGCGTTCAAGCTCCGTGCCTTTGAATTCGCCGACGATCTCATATCCGCCCTTCAGCACACTCTCACAGAGCGCCTTGGCAAGTATGAAATATTCTCCGCTTTCGGCTTTCACCTTTACATAGTCCACGTTTTTATTGACGCAGAGCGCGACGTTGGACGGGAGAGTCCAGGGTGTCGTCGTCCATGCAAGATAGAAAGTGTTGTTTTCGCCCTCGACAGGGAATTTGGCTATCGCGGATTTTTCCTTTACGTCCTTATATCCCTGCGCTACCTCGTGGCTTGAAAGAGGAGTTCCGCATCTCGGGCAATACGGCACTATTTTAAAGCCCTTGTACAAAAGACCTTTTTCGTATATCTGTTTCAGCGCCCACCATTCGGATTCTATATAATTATTGTGGTATGTCACATATGGATTTTCCATATCGGCCCAAAATCCGACCGTGCGGGAAAAATCCTCCCACATACCCTTATATTTCCATACGCTTTCCTTGCATTCGTTTATAAACGGAATCAGGCCGTATTTTTCAATCTGATCCTTGCCGTCCAGTCCCAGCTTTTTTTCGACCTCAAGCTCTACGGGAAGTCCGTGAGTGTCCCATCCGGCCTTTCTGAGCACTTTTTTGCCCTTCATGGTCTGATATCTTGGAACCATATCCTTTATAACTCTCGTCAGCACATGTCCGATGTGTGGCTTTCCGTTTGCTGTCGGCGGACCGTCATAAAAGGTATATGTTTCGCCTTGTTTGCGGTTTTCAATGCTTTTTTCGAATATCCGGTTTTCGCGCCAGAATTTTTCGATTTCCTTTTCCCTCTCGGTAAAATTAAGATCCGTGGTTACTTTATTGTACATTTTATATTAACCTCCCGGTTGTTTTTTTGTTTGTTGCTTTTTTGCTTTTTTTGTTGCTGTCCGTGAACGGCAACAGCAGTAACAGCAGCAGCCTGTAAATAGTGAATGAAGTTTCTTGCCGCGTTCTCCTACCGCTCTTTTTGTTAACTCGGTATTTAAATAATTACCGCTTAATGAGTAAAAAGGTTCTGGTATATGGGCTTTTCTCTCTTATAAAACAAGTCCTATTTAAATGCCAAGTTAATAATACAAAGCAAAAAGTCCCGTCCTAACAGGACGAGACTTTAAAAATCTCATGACCACCCGTTATATCGCGCGCAAATACGCGCTTATTCTGTGACGGGAATTCCCGGCGGCGCTTAACAGCCTGCGGATATCCGAGGCGTTGGGCGCGCAACTCCAAAGTGATTTTCGGCACGTCCGTCCCCGCGGGGGTTCCACTCTCCGGATTAATCCGAAGCCCCTTTTCTCTGTTGCGGTTCAGGAAGGCTTACTCTCTTTTTCATCGTTTTTTATTATTGCGTAACGGTACTATTTTTGCGAGATAACTCTGTGATTACTTCGTCGCGATCCCGGCCAGCTTTGCGATTTCCTCGGCGTAATTTTCTTCCTTCTTCTCAATGCCTTCGCCGCGTTCGTATTTATAAAACGCTTCGACGGCGACGGGAGAGCCGATCTCAGCGGAAACGGAAGCAAGATACTTCTTTACGTTGAGTTGATCGTCTTTTACATAGCTCTGGAGAAGCAGGCAGTTCGTTTCATAGAATTTGGAAAGCTTGCCGAGGACCATCTTGTCGATGATGTTGGCGGGCTTTTTCGCGTTGGCCTCGTCATTCTTAATCGTGGCGGCGATAATTTCCTTTTCGCTTTCGATAACGCTTGCGGGAACGGAGGCCTCGTCAAGATATTGCGGACCCATGGCGGCGATCTGAAGAGCCATGTTCTTCGCGGCTTCCGCAAAGAGGGGATTGTCGCTTGCGGGCTCGGCCATTTTAACTATGACGCCGATCGCGCCTTTACCGTGCACATATGTGCTGATCGTGCCTTCGACGACTGTAAAACGGCGGATATTGATGTTTTCGCCGATTGTGAAGATCTTGTCCTTGACTGCCGCTTCGACTGTCATATCCGCGGAAAACGGGAGCGCGTTGAGCGCGTTGATATCCGCGGGTTTATATTTGAGGATGACACCGAGAATGTCCTTGACGAAATTTGCAAAGGTTTCATTCTTTGCGGCAAAGTCTGTTTCAATATTTACTTCGATCATTGCGGCGGTCTTGCATTCATCGCAGTACGCAATGTCGACGACGCCTTCCGCGGCGACTCTGCCGGATTTTTTCGCGGCGACTGAGAGGCCCTTTTCGCGGAGAATCTTTATTGCCTCTTCGTCGTCGCCGTTGGCGGCGGTGAGGGCCTTTTTGCATTCCATCATGCCGACTCCGGTCTTTGCGCGCAGATCGGCGACCTGTTTTGCTGTTATTGCCATATATAAAATTACCTTTCTTCTATATAGTAAAAGAGCGGATATTATTCCTCGGGTTTTACATCCTCTTCTTCGTTGACCTTGACTGATTCATCGGCTGCCGCAACAGCTGCTTCGGAGAACTGCTCGCCCTGATGTCCTTCAAGGACCGCGTCCGCGAGGACGGAGGCGATAAGGCGGATGGCGCGGATGGCGTCGTCGTTGCCGGGGATGATATAATCGACTTCGTCAGGATCGCAGTTGGTATCGACGATAGCGACTATCGGAATACCGAGCTTTTTTGCTTCGTTGACTGCGTTTCTTTCCTTGTGGGGGTCGACAATGAATATGGCGTCGGGAAGATCCTTCATGTTCTTGATTCCGCCGTAATCTCTTTCGAGAGTCTCCATCTCTTTTCTGAGAGCGAGGACTTCTTTCTTGGGGAGGAGCTCAAAGGTTCCGTCTTCTTCAAGCTTGCGGAGGTTCTGAAGACGGGAGATACTCTTTTTTATGGTTTTATAGTTGGTGAGCATTCCGCCCGGCCAGCGCGCGTTTACAAAGTACATACCGGCTCTTTCAGCTTCTTCTTTAATCGCGTCCTGAGCCTGCTTTTTTGTGCCGACGAACAGAATAGTTCCGTTATCGATCGCGGTATCGCGGACAAAGGCATATGCCTCTTCGACTTTTTTAACGGTCTTCTGAAGGTCAATGATGTATATGCCGTTTCTCTGGGTGAAAATGTACTCAGCCATTTTCGGGTTCCATCTTCTCGTCTGATGTCCGAAATGAACACCGGCTTCGAGAAGCTGCTTCATAGAAATAACTGACATAATTTAATATGTCCTCCTTAAATATGGGTTTTTTAACCACCACGGCGCGGAATGACGATACCTGCGCATGCAGGCACCCCCGTCAAGCAACGTGACGTGTGTGAATTGCCGCTATACTATATCACATTTTAAATTAATTTTCAACTGTAATTCCAATTTTAAAACGCTCTCGACCAAAATTTACAAAATATTCACATATACGCTTGTCATATATTTTTATTCGGTATTTACAAACGGCTTTCCCTGATGTATAATAATGCCCAGTGAAAAAATGCGGATGTAGCTCAATGGCAGAGCGTCGGCTTCCC
Source organism: Oscillospiraceae bacterium (assembly GCA_034925865.1). Lineage (NCBI taxonomy): Bacteria > Bacillati > Bacillota > Clostridia > Eubacteriales > Oscillospiraceae > Oscillospiraceae bacterium. The sequence goes on from JAYFRN010000007.1 coordinate 110,594, forward strand.
AAGCCGAACACGCGGGTTCGATTCCCGTCATCCGCTCCAGCAAAACTCCATGTGTCGGGGGATGAACCCGCACATGGAGTTTTGTTTTCTGTTGTGATAATTTTGTGTTATACTTAATGTCTACTGAACAAATACGAATTTCAAATTTCGCTGCGGTAGATGATGTGTTATTAGCAAACAATATAGGAACACAAAAAAGGCGCAAAGAACCTTTTTCAGGTTCAGGACAATAACAGACATAGCGATACAGTGACGTGCTGTTTCCGACAGTCTCGCCACAATCAATCCGAGTCCGCACTTACGCTTTGCCAAACTAAACTTGCGTTCAACTTCGATACGTTCGCACTCGTCAAGGTAATTCTGTTTTTTATTCCTAATATCCTCTTTTTCACCTAATTTTGGCCTTCCGAGTGCCGGGCCGGAAAGCCGTATTCTGTGTTCGGAACAAAACTTAAGGTTATCACGATTTCGATAGATTTTGTCGGCAAGCACTCTTGCCGGATAATGTCCGGTACGTTCCCGGTAACGCTCAATCATCTCTGTCAGCTTTGTCGATTCGTTATACGCGTCGAATGAAATAAACTCAAGCCGCGTCCACCCTTCAACGACGCTGATGTCCAGTTTCGCGCCGAACTCGACAGGAGCCTTTGCTTTCCCGCGCAAAATCGGACGGATCCACGGTTGAGACAGACTCACTATACGATCGGGAACACTGTGTACGCGGTTGTCAAACATATACTTTTGCTGTTCGTAAATCTTCTCTATTGTTTTCAGCTGTTCCGCTTGCCTAATCGTCAGTTTTGCACTGTTTTCAGATATTATTTTTATGTTTTCAAGGTTTCTCCTGATGTATCCAAGCTGTTTCCCAATAGCTTTACGTATCTTTTTTGCGGTTGGTTTGCGGGTGCGGGATATTTTGAGAAAATTCTTATGCGCTTTTTTTCGGTATGTACGGGGCTTTTTTGTTCCTGGAACATGCAAGGTATCAATCAGTTCCTCAGTCGCTTCACGAGCGCTGTTTAAAAGCTTTGTGTCCTGCGGAAAGCTGATCTGCGATGGCGCGCAGGTCGCGTCGACTATCATGGTTCCGCCGTTTTGCGGAGGCTCCGGCTTGTCATCTTCATCATTGTCGTCATTGTGATCAGTATAATCATTCTCATCTTCCAATGGCATTGGGGCTTCTTTAACAGCTTTTTCGATAATCATTTCGTTGATCTCGCCGAGAATTTCCGGCGTCAAACGTTTGCGAAAATATACCATCAGAGACGGGTCGAACGGAAGCCTGTTATCGTCATATTCGAGATAACCGCAAAAATATTGCAGATATGGATTTTCCTGAAGCTGAAGTGTGATTTCTTCGTCAGAATATCCATATTCCGCTTGTACGATGCATGCGCCAAGCGCCATACGCAACGGTTTTGCGACATTACCTTTTCGATTCTTGAACAGAGCTGCATACCTTTTCTCAATTTCCAACCACGGTATCGTCTGGGCTTTCTTTACCCAGCGGTTGCTTTCCTTCAGATTCATGCCTATTGGTTGTTTGAAATCCTCAAGACTGATCTGCCCGTTGCTGTATTTATACATCTCGTCGCCCCCAAGTGCAAGCTTTTTAACATGTTTCGGCCATTTTCCTTGCACTTATTATACCATAATTCTTGCGATTTGTCTTGCCTTGCTGTATATTTTCTTTTGTTCAGCGGGCATGAAGTAGATTTACGGTTTCAAGAGAAAAGGTTGAAAAGGTGGTAAAGCCTCCGCATAAACCTGTTTGCAGGAAAAGAACTGTATTGCGATTGCAATTGAAATTGCAATTGCAATCGACAGTGTCATTATTTTCAAAAAAACCGAAAATAAGACCGATGACGAAAGATCCGAGAAAATTTATGATCATCGTCATAATCGGGAAATTCTCTGATATGGGTATCCTGCCAAGAATATATCTTAAAATTGCTCCTATAGAGCCTCCGAGTCCGACAAACAAAACCGATTGCATGGTCATACCTCCAAGAAAATAAAAGCCAACGCTTCTGCAAGCGCAGAAGTCATTAGCTTTTTAAGTGCAATTTAACGGGATTATTTTTTTCTGTGATAAGTATAACAGTCTAGTGTGAGAAAGTCAATAGGTGAAAGCTTGCCATATACGTTCCGAATTTATGCTTTTTCTTTCTCTTGATTATATAAGCATACATAATAATTGACAATATCGAAAGAGAAGCTATGGCAGCAGAAAAAAATAAAACCGGAGATGTTAGATCGGTAATGCTTGAACCGATCAGTGTAACGGCAATTATTCCCGGCAGATTTCCTGCAAGGCTTCCCAAAAGGTATTTATGAAGGGTGGTTCTGCGAGCTACTAGATACAAACTTACTATATCTCCGGGCAAGCAGTTAATAATGCTATAATCAGAATTAGCATAGGAAAAAGCACCGGCAGCTTAAAATACTTCATTGACGCGGAGCCGGATTTTTTCATATGCTTTAATTTTAAAGCACGGCTCTGCGTTTGTGCTCGCATTCAACAAAATTTGTCTTTTCACGCAAAAGCTCCTGAAGATACAGGACGCGTTCGTTGATAAGCCGAGTTGCGCTGCGGACAAAATCAGAAGTAATACCTTCCGCGGGAATTACGAGCTGAATAGGTTTATCAATAAGGATTCTCTGCCTCTTCCCGAAGATTTTATACGGACCTTCGAGACAAACTGGCAGTATTGGAGCGCCGGAATGGAGCGCAAGCAGAACAAAACCGGGTTTGAACGGCTTTGTTTCGCCCTTGCGTGAGGTATCACCCTCCGGAAAAATACAGATTGAGCTGCCTTTTTTAATAGCTTCTGCGCCTTTTTTTAGCCAGCTTGTATCGGAAACATATCTTTTGAGCGGTATACAGCGGCATTTTGATGCGATCCAACGTCTCGGTTCAGTTGAAAGCAGATCCTTGGCGATCATAAAATGAACCTTTTGACCGTAAAACGCTGTGCCAATCAATGCTCCGTCCATGAGCAGAAGGTGATTTGATATGATAACCGAAGGTGTTTCGATCATGTACTTTTGAACTTCAGGTGAAGTAAAATAGATTTTCGGTCTGCAAATCAATTTTATTCCGATCATCAACAGAAAACGAATCAGTACGCCAAGGGCTTCGTCAGAATATTCAAAAAGCCTTTTCATGTGTATCCTTTCTCAACGAATAAATTAATTATTCTGCATAATGTCAATGAGGATCGGCAGAAATCACAGACTGTCATAAATAATCCCATATTCATTTATTTCCATTCATGCTATCGATATTCATGAAAAGCGATAAAATTATTATAAAGCTGTTAAATAATATTGTTTTAATAAAGCCCGAATAACAAAACACTGCACAGACGTTTGCTTTCTATTCTGAAAGCATTAACATCAATATATCCTATGAATGTAAATAAAAAATATTTCTCAGCTTCGGTTCATTATTTATTGTTTGTTTATATGGATGCAGGAGCACATTTATTATGTACAGCCATTGATTTAATAATATTGAATAAATGCTTTACTTGCCGCCGGATGGCGGCTTTTTACAGCATTTTATTATTAACTCGGCATTCAAATAACTACTGCTGAAAGAGAAAAAGCTCTGGTATATGAGCTTTTCTCTATAATAAAACAAGACTTATTTAAATGCCGTTTAATAATCAGTGACAAGTCATTATATGTCACCGCCCGTGGATGTTATTGTTGCGTCATAAAATAATCACAGACGATTATTAAAACTGATTAAATATAAAATATAAAGCCGGAATTAAAATGAGCAAGATTGAAAGTTAAAGCTTTCAATCAGTAAAATATGACCTTTGCGGTTTGAACATATGTAATTTCGGTAAGCCGGAACCGCCAAAAGAACGCGGTTCGGCGGAAAGGCATAGGTATATAAATGAACGATGGATTCATGACGCACGAGCTGTGCGAGGCAAAGCGTAAAAACTTTGAAGAAAAATTCGGCCGGGATGATAAACGGATCGAAAAGCTCGAGCGGTTATGTGAAAGCATTGCCGAAACGAACAATAAAATAGTATCGCTGGTTATTGAATTAAAACATACGAACGAGCTTATCTGCACACACGAAAAAAGATTGTCAGAATTGGAAGATGTGCCCTCGTCACGCTGGAATGGTCTCGTAACTTCGGCCGTTTCAGCTGTCGCCGGAGGGCTGATAGGATATCTGATGAGCTCCGTACTGTAACGTTTTACTTACAATATCAGAGAAAGGAATGAAAAATGCGCGGTATTGACGTATCTGTACATAATGGCGTGATAGATTGGAACGCGGTAAAGGCCGGAGGAACGGAATTCGCCATGATAAAGGCGACTCAGGGTAAAAGCATATATATGAAACCTCAGATGTACCTGTTCTGCGATTCGCGATTCAAAGCAAATATAGCCGGCGCTTCAGCGGCTGGAATTATGAACGGAGTATACCATTATTTTACGGCGGAAAGTGTGGAAAAAGCGGTTGAAGAGGCCGATTATTTCATATCAGCAATAGAACCATTCCATCCGCAGATTAAGCTATGGGCGGCAGTTGACGTTGAAGAAGAAAGTATTTTTAAAGGCTTTGAGAGGAAGCGATTATCAGAGCTGATATTAGCTTTCTGCGAAAGAGTTTGTTCCGCGGGCTTTGCGCCTATGCTGTATACAAACAGAAATTATATGAGATACAGGCTTGATATGAAGCTTCTTGCGGATCTTGATATCTGGCAGGCGCACTGGTCGGAAACAAAACCGGATGATTGCGGTGAAAAGCTTAAAATATGGCAATACGGCTTTGATTCTGTTCGCGGGATTTACGGACGGACAGATGTAAATATCGGATTCTGGGTGCCGGAGAGCTTTTATGAAGAACAGACAGCCCGGATATGCGGCTTTGAACAATGTACAATAGATTACATAAACAAATATGAGTATGCAAAAGAGCTGTGGCGAAAGATATATAACGCTGTCGGGAAATAGATGATTCAGGTATATAAACATAACAGGATAAACTATATGAAGGAGAAAAAATGAGCATTATGTGGAAGCAAAAGCTGACAAGCAGAAAGCTGTGGGCGGCTGTAGCGGCGTTTTTGGTGACGATTCTAACAGTAATTTTTAAAAATCAACTTACGTCAGAGGAGGTCGAATTGATAACTAAGGGGATAATTGCGCTTTGTGTTTATATTTTCGGAGAAAGCGGGGTAGACATAGCCCGCGCTTTAATAAGTGCCGGCATAAAGGCCGAAAGCCCAGATATCAATAAGTCGGGAAATAACAACGGGGAAGAATAACCGACAGCCTTAACGATTCAAATATTATAAAAAAGGCATGGCGTCATTTCGTCGCCATGCCTCAACTTATTATTTATTCTTCGTCAAATACGTTTTCATAATCGGCTTTTAATTTTTCAAGAGCTGCTGTTATTGCGGGTTCTTTTGCCTCATAAGTAGAGCTGAAGTTACTGCCCTTGGTTCCGAAAACGCCGATCAGAAGGTATTCTATGCCTTCAAGCTTCGAAGAATGCAGGCTGGCGAAATCATATGTAACTGTTGAATTTATTATGTCGAGCATCTGAGAGAGCTTGTCGTCGCGGGCATATGCCTTTTTGAGAGCCGTTTCGTAAATTGTCGGAGTGACATATCGGTATCCGTCGGCTGAGAAAGCTTCCAGAAAAATAGCGGAAGAATTAATATCTTCGGCTGTTTTCGGAATAGCCCACATTGTGGAATAATCGCCGACATATGAGCGGTAATTATCCTGATTCTCGTCATACATAGGAAACGGAAGCATACCGTAATCGTCTGACATATCGCGATAGCTGCCAAGATCTTTAATGTCACACTTAGTCATCATAAGAGTGCCGCCCTTAAATTTCGCAATAGTGAGGTCATATGCCTCCTGACTCGTTCCGGGATTGAAAACGCCTGTTGTGTTGTTGAGCAAATCAATCGTCTTTGCGACGAACTCAACTGTTTTCGGCGTATTAAGAGCGAGCTCCGGCATGCCGTCATCGTCATATTTTGAAAGCTCAACACCGCATCCGACGACATAAGGTATCATAGCGGCATTCGGCGTGATCCCGAAGCCATATATGTCTTTGTCATCTGCCTGTCCGTTTCCGTCGTCCTGGTAAACGCCCTTGCATATTTCAATCATTTTATCGAGCGTCCATTTTTTATCGAGGACCAGCTGATACAGTTCGTCGGCGCTGGTATGAAGATTGTCTTCATATACTTTTTTATTGAAAGCAAGTCCCTGTGCAATTGTAAAGCTTGAATAAGAGGCGTCTCCGGTGACAAAGTATATCTTATCAAGCCCGATTGTCGCGGCCTTTATAAAGCCTTTCTGATACCACGGGGCGTCGAAATCTATATAATTGCTGTAATTGGTGAGGTTAACGAGACATCCCTCGGGAGCAAGTGAAATGCTGTAATATCTCGGACATACGGCCAGGTCACATTCGGAAGAACCGGTGTTTACCTGATTGCGGATCGCAGCGAGCATGTCGGTGTTTGCGCCTCCGGCGTTGTACACTTCGATTTTACATTTAAGCCTATCCTCAACACGCTGGATGCGATTGTATACGGCATCATTTATAAGCTCCTGAGTCTCCGATTCGGTCCAAACCTCGTTTCCGTCTCCGCGTACAAACAGAGTAATGGTCCGACCGCCAAAATCAATATCATCAGGCAGCTTATCGGGAGTATTTGCGCGGGATATTTCACTTGTTTTCGCTGATGTATCAGCTGTGGAAGTCTGGGTCGATCCTGTTTTTCCGGAGGTTTCCGGGGAGCATGCGCAAAATGCAGATAGCAAAAACGCTGTGATTACTACCAAAGACAAAAATTTTTTCATCGTTTACCTCTTTCTAAAAAATATGGTATGCATTATCTCATGCGATTGTGATGTTTTTAGCCTGTCCTGCATCAGAGCTTTAAGTATTTGTATGCGCAATAAGCAGCATGGAAGACAAGCACTTTTCTTTACATTTATATTATAGTATAAAATTCTGAAAATATCAACATTGAATTCATTAAATAATTCATTATTGTTAATACATCCAAAACAACATTGATTGATTTGTTGAAAATGACATAAATTAAAATATAGCTTATAATGTTTGGATTTTGTCTGTTTATTATGCAAAAATTTATATAAAAGCAGACATAATTATATTTTTATGAAGCGCGCATGAAAATCATTCACCGCTTTGTGAATATTGACGAAACCATTTTGCGAAAAAGTATTGCTTTCCCGCAAAATAACATTTAGAATAATATTACAAAGAGGAAAACTGGAACAAGTGCTCGATTTTCTTTCTTAATATTTTTAGGAGACCGATACGCATGAAGTATTTCATAGTTTCTGATATCGAAGGTGTTTGCGGAGTTCTTGACGCTCCGGAATGGATTTACGAGAACAGCAAATATAAAGAAAACGCGAACCGGCTTTCCACAAATGAGCTCAACGCGGTTATTTCCGGCATATTTGCCGCTGAGAAAGCGAACGGAAACGGCGAAGCAAAAACAGAGGTGGTCGTTTGCGACGGACACGGCTGCGGAGCGATAGATCCAGAACTGCTCGACGAAAGAGCTCTTTATCTCAATATGCGAGGGCTTGAGTATCCGTTCGGTCTGGATTCGAGCTTTGATGCCGTGATGTGGGTCGGACAGCATGCTAAAAGCGGCACGAAATTTGCGCATCTTGCCCATACAGGCAGCTTTTCAACGTTATATACTTCGGTTAACGGTACGGAAACAAGCGAGTATATCGATGTGGCTTATTGCGCGCATGAGCTCGGAGTTCCCGTAATTTTTGCCGGCGGTGACAAAGCTTTTGCAAAGGAAGCGACAGAGCTGGTTCCGGAATGTGTTGCCGTATACACAAAATGGGGTCTGCGTAAAGATGACGGAAAATACCTGGATGCGAAAGCATACGAGACTTTCAATACGCCCGCTATTCATCTGCATCCCAAAAAAGCGTGTGCTCTTTTAAAAGAAGGAGCATATGAGGCTGTTGATAAGCTTTATAAAAAAGGGAAAGCTTACTTTACGATGCCATCATTCCCAAAGCCTCCGTATGTATGGAATTATCGCGAAAGAGGAAGCTCTGAGTCTGATATATATGAAAAGCGTTCGGAAGACAGCATTATTTCTCTGTTCAACTCCCAGATGAAAAAAACAAGCCATCCTTAAAGAAACCGAAAAGACCTGAATATACTTTAAAAGTTATACATATTTACAAAAATGGCGCTTGCCGCCGCAATATAAGACAGGAGAATCATAAAACCAGATGGACAAATTAAAAAAGCCGAAGTATATCGAATCTCCAAGCCGGAATTTCTGCGTATTGAACGCTTCCGTGATGAACGATCCGAAGGACGGAAAAGACAAGCTGATGTTTACGAGCTTTGTCGACGGAGGTACAGGAATATTCGCGATAATTGATCCTAAAACAGATACGGGTGAAAGCTATTTATTTCCGTGCGACAACGGAGCATGGGCGGTCTGCCGAGTGGATGAAAGACGCGTCGCAATCGGAACATGCGCCACCAAGGGCGCGATACATACATTTGACCTTATCGACAGGAAATTCATTAAAACAACATATGTTCCCGGCAACACTTATGTTTGGAATCTCGTAATGGCATCTGATGGAAACCTTTACGGCGGAACATATTACGGAAACGTAATTGTAAAATATTCTCCCGAAACCATGGAAGCGGAAGTGGTGACGAGATGCGACGAATATACAGGCAATTATTATTCCCGCACGGTTTACGCGGATGTTAACGGAAGCGGAAATATTCTTGTTTCGAGCGGAATGGACGTTCCGAACGTATGTGTGTACAATATTTATGAAAAGAAAGTGACCGCCAATATACCGGGTAATATCACAACTATTAATGACGTTTATTTCGGTGTCAAAGACGCAAAGGGCGGCTTTTTTGATAAAAAAGATGCTGATGGCACCGCTTACTTTGACAGAAAGACATGCAAGCAGATTTCCGCGGATCAGCTTCCCGCCCCCGTCAATTCGGAGAAAGATAGATCTCTTCTTTCCGACGGTACAAAAGCGTTTATATACAAGCAGGGATATAAGTATATCGATGAGAACGGTCAAAGCTATGTCCGCAAGAATCCGGTAATTCCGCCTCCGACGGGAATTATGAATATCGCATGCGATGAAAAGGATAATGTATGGGGCGCCTCCGGATTCGGTCAGACGATATTTAGTCTTGATCCGGATACGGGCAGCTTTAAGAATACAAACCAAGTGACAGATAACGGCGGCGAGGTTTACGGCATTGTGCCGATTAAGGATCGAGTTTATCTGACGGCATATATCGGTTGTATGCATATCGTGTATTATCCCGATAAACCCTGGAGCCAGGAAGACAATACAAATCCTAATACGTTCAGGCTCTTTTCATCAGAGGGCTATGCCCGTCCGGAAGGCAGGTCAATAATCGGGCCGGATGGTAATATTTACACCGGATTGATGGCAAATTACGGAGTATACGGCGGAGCCGTGACAAAGCTATGCATAGATACAAACGAGACGGCAATATGGGAAAACAAAATCAATGATTACGCAATCGGCGGTATTTTTGCCGACAGAAAGTATGTTTATGCCATAACCTGCGGACAGGGCAACGGAATGCCGACTCGCGATGTCCCGACATATGTTTTCCGTCTTGACTGCGATCTCAACCTTGTCGAATCAATCGACTGCGGTAAAAAGTACTTTGCGGGCGCGGCAATGCTGGACGGCGTTGTTTGCGTCGCATGCTATGACGGGGAAGAGAATAAGCAGTATTTATGGTATTCCTCCGACAACTTCAAGACAATAAAAAAGATACCGGTTGATTTCCGCATTTCTGGCCTCATTGTTGTTCCGAAAAAGAATATGTTCGTCTTTTCGACCGAGAACCGCATGGGTAAGCTGGACTGCGACGGCAATTTCGAATTTATTTATGAATTTGAGCGCTATGTAAATCGTATTTGCTCAGCGCCGTCTGGACGCGTTTTCGCAAGCTGCGAAGAACAGGTTTTTGAATGCGAGTTTTAATCCGTACTTAATATATGCCGGGAGACTTTTCGAGAAAAGTCTCCCGGATATTGTTTATGCTTATATATTGAAAAAAAGAGATGAATGATAGCATAAGTTCGTTCTATATTATTAGTAAAAGAGGTATTCATTTTACTATTTCCTTCGCCAAGTCTATAGTGCTATATTCTAATTCCTGCATCTCTGAAAGCAATTCAGCTTGCTGTATCCTCATTTCCTTTGTCCAGAATTTGCGTGTTCTTGCGCCTTCGAGATATTCGCCGCTGTCAAGCAGTATATGAATTTTCTCAGCCTTTTCAGAAATAACAGAGAATTGTTTTATGATCCGATCCATGTTGTCAGTCTTCTCCGGCAGAAGGTTTTGGTTGTCCGAAAGATAAATATAAGCCGATTTCCTCGCATCATACAACGAAAGAGAACAGAATTGATTGACCGAAAAGCGTCGGGCAAGTTGCTCATCATCATTGTTTTTATACCATTCTTCATCCAGTAGGTCTTTTCGCCAAACATCATATGCCTTAAATCCCATAGTGTAACCCCTGCAACTCTCCTGCTTTGAGCAGTCTGCAAATACACGCAATGAGTTTATTAAATTATCTTTAACGGACGGCGGTGTCGTCATATCAGCAAAATAGGTGATGATAAACGGCCAATTATCAACAAAAAGATAGTCAAATGGGTTGTACTTCCCTTTTTCATAATCAGCGGAATTAAGAATCGCAGGATCATATTTTGTGCGGCAGAATAAGTCCGCGCCATTTTCCTTATAACCGCATATCACACCCCATTCGGGGGCTACTCGCAGATTGATACCCAACACGGGCATGTTATGCCGTAATTCATTTACTATGTACTTACGTTCTTCCGCCCGCGTTTCTTTTTCAATCCTGTTGGCAAACTTTGGGGTAAATCCAAATGCTTTATATGCAGGCGTCGCATAGTCGTAGGCGACAAGACCGTCCACTGAACTGTAATCCCATCCCGGAGAACAGAACGCAAGCCGATAACAAGCTCCAGATACGCCCATAACCTGTTCATAAGTTGTTTTAATATTCATCGCTGCAAGTGCAGCAGTTAGCGCTGCCGCCCATGAGCATTCCATCCCTTTCCCGAATTCCGGCAGGAGGGGAACACCGGATATAAAATACTCACCTGACGTTTGTTTGCGGAACAACTCCGTTTTTTCGGAATTATAAGCAATACTTTCACCTTCCTCGCAAGTGACTGAATGAATGCCGTCGCCGTTTAAATATACAAAAGTAAGATAATCCTTGTCGTCATTTGTTGGGTCACTAGGGAAGGTTTCGTGGTTGGCATGATATTCGTTCCATTTAAACACCCTGTAATGCTCAATTTTATTCATTACATTGTATTTCGCCTTAGCCGTACCATAGGATGCCGCGATGATTTCAATTCCCTTGCCAGCCTTGTATCCTTTGTTGTTAAGATTGATGGTAAGGTGCTCGTTTTCTCCCGCAAATGTATAAAAAATATCCTGCTGTATCTGATATTTAATTATTAAAAACTTTGGGCGGTTGTAATCCAGCGGACAAGCGAGAGAAAGAGCGTTAACCTCAATATCTAAGGTATCGTTTTGTATGAACTTATTCAAGCGCTTCGCTACATTATGGCTCTCTATACCATCGCCGTAAAATGCGGATAAAACTTGAATATTGCTGTCTGTCAATATAGAGTCAATGCTTGTGTCGAGAGCTTTTGCAAGATTAGGAAGCAATGCGGTTTCTGGTAACGCGTGACCGTTCTCCCATTTTGATACCGCTTGCGGACTGATACTCAATATCTCGGCAAGGCTTTCCTGCGTATATCCACGTTCTTTCCGTAGCGATGCAATCTGTTTCCCTATTTTTATTGTATCCATAAAATTAACCCCTTACATTTATTTATCAGCTGATAAACTCATTATACATACACTAATCGGAAAGCGGAATGTATCAAAGTTTAAATTTGGAAAAATAAAAACTCAACCGTAGGTTGTTTTATATAAATCGCCACCAAGTGTAATATCATCAATGTCGATGTATATACAATCCATACAGAAATAGATTACTTTTACAACAATGCGAAAATACGGTGTTTCGGAAGCTCATAGCACTCAAGTAAATCATAACGGAAAGTTTTCCGGGATACTTAATGTTCATTATTATTAACTCGGCGATTAAATAATTACCGCTCAAAGAGAGAAAAGGCTTTGGTATATGGCCTTTTCTTTATCAAGACAAGGATTACTTAATTGCCGAATTAATAAAACGCCCTTAATCTTTTTTTATTGTCGGATTGAAATGCGCGAATATATTTTCCGCGTCAGCTTTATTGACTCCTTTTACGCGTGACAGCGCCTCTTCGGATGCCTCCTTGATGCCCTTAAGCGAGCCGAAATGGGCAAGGAGCGCTTTTGACTTTGCTTCGCCGATACCGTTTATAACGGTAAGAGAAGAGGTTTTTACTGATTTGCGCCGCTTTGTATCCATTCGTGAAAGCGAGAAGCGGTGAACTTCTTCTTGAATTCCGTAAATAAAGCGGAATATCTGCGTATGGTTTGCGATGGAAATATCGTTTTCTCCGTCAGTAAGACATCTTGTCTTATGAAAATCGTCTTTTACCATACCGTATACAGGTATATCTTGCCCGGCGGCTCTGAGGACTTTGAGAGCGCATGCCACATGGCCTTTTCCGCCATCCACAAGTATGAGATCGGGAAGCGGGAGAAACGCATCGTCTCCGTCGGCGGCGCGCTTTATCCTGCGCTCAAGAGCTTGGCTCATAGCGGCGTAATCATCCGGCATTCCGTCCGTGGATATTCCAAAGCTGCGGTATGCTCTTTTCAGAAAACGCCCGTTTTTGCAGACGATCATTCCCGCAGTAACGGCTTGATTTCCGCTGTTTGATATATCGTACGCCTCAATGCGTTCCGGTATCACCCCCAGATGCAAAAGCTGAGCGAGGTTTAAAAGCGTCTCGTCATCCCGTGCCGCGGCCTTGCGCTTGTTTTCCGCGTATTCCTTTGCGTTTTCACACGCAAGAGAGCATAATGCGCGGTTATCTCCGCGTTCCGGCACGAGTACTCTAACGGAATGCCCCGCCGTTTCAGATAGCATCTCCGATGTCAGCTTGTCGCTTTCATCGAACAGCGAGGCATCCGCGAATATTTTCTGAGGTATAAATTCGCGTGTTTTATAAAGACTGACCAGAAACGATGAAAAGCTTTCGGGATCGAGGATTTCGTCCGCTCCGAATTCGTATGATGTCATATCGCAGATTCTTCCGCCGCGCACCGCGAGCAGCGAGACGACTGACGATACATTATCACAGTAAAGGCCAAAAATATCCGCGTCAAGCTCTGGTGAGCCGACGATCTTCTGACGGCTTTTAAGGCTTTTTAAAGCCTCAATCATGTCTCTGAGCCTTGCCGCGTGTTCAAATTTCAATTCCTCCGCGGCTTTTTCCATTTCCGACTTCATTTCATTTGCCACTGAGGTATAATCATCGCGCAGGAACATGATGAGCTTGTTGATCACGGCGCGATATTCCTCTTCTGATACTTCGCCGGTACAGACTCCGATGCATCTTCCGAGATGCTTATAAAGACATGGCCGTGTTTTTCCGATATCTCTCGGGAAAACCTTTTCGCAGGAGGGAAGTCTGAAAATTGATTTGGCGGCGTCTATTATTGAGTAAACGGTTTTAGAGCTGCTGTAAGGCCCGAAATACAGCGCGACATTCCGACTGACGGCATCCCTGCGCCTTGAGAGTGAAAGGCGTGGGTATTTATCTCCGACATTAAGGACAAGATACGGATAATTCTTGCCGTCTTTAAGCTTGATATTATATTTTGGATTATGAAGCTTTATAAGCTCGTTTTCAAGAATAAGCGCTTCGGCTTCAGTGTTTGTGACTATATACTCAAATTTTGCTATTTCCGAAACAAGTTTTTTTGTCTTTACACCGTGTGTCTCAATTGATTGAAAATAGGATGAGACACGGTTTTTAAGCAGCTTTGATTTGCCGACATATATAATATGTCCGCAGCTGTCGAAATGCATATATATTCCCGGTTTCAAGGGAAGCTGTTTCGCGGCTTCGTAAAGCCCGGCTATACCGTTGTCAGTTGATATTTGTTTCATAATAACATAATACCGCCTTTGACCGATTTGTCAAAGGCGGCAACAAAAATAATAGATTTGATTTCAATAATTGAAATTAAATTCAATTGATGAATTCAGTCGTTGAACCCTGTAAGAATAAGGTTGGCGAGTCCGTCAATAGCGTCGGCCTCGTCTGTGCCGTCGGCGATGATCAACACCTGCGCGCCTTTGGATATTCCAAGGGAAAGGACACCGAGCAGACTTTTTGCGTTTGCGCGGCGGTCACCGCATTCAATCCATATTGAGCTTTTGTATGTATTAGCTTTTTGTATGAAATATGTGGCGGGGCGGGCATGCAGCCCGACATTGTTATTTACAGTAACATCTTTGGAGATCATACTAATGACCATGCCTTTCGCACATGATTTGGATAATGAATATAATGCCGTCTGCCATCGGGCGGAAACGGCATCCAATACATACTGCATTATAATACCTGATAAACCTGTTTCAAATATTATATCAAGCGCACAGAAAAAAAGCAATAGGAAATTCAGAAAATAATTGTTAATTTTATAAAATTTAATTAATTGCCATCATAAATTCAGCCGTTTGTAGTTGCCGGAGGCTGTGTTTCGGCGATTTCATTGACTGAGAGAACGGTAAGCATAACTACCAATGAATCTGTCTGACAGTAAATCTCGCGACCCGGACTTAGAAACATTGAATTGGGTAAATAATACTCATTCTTTTCGTTTTTCCTTACTTTTACTAGGGCAGTTCCGGTTACGTCTATACGCTCAGGAATCTCGGTTTTTGTGATGGTACCATCGGCAAGCGCAATATAAGCTGTAGCCGGATGGTATTCAGACGAAATTATTGATCCGGCGTTTGAATTATCTGACTGGATCATAAGCTCCGTACCGGGAACGAGATATACGGAAGAGGTATCACGTATTCCCTCTATAACGAATTTATATTCAACAGTGACTTCCTTCTGATCTCCGCCTATTCTCTCAGCTATGTCGGTACGAAGGAGAATGGAAATTCCGGACGCGGCAATGAGTACAATAATAAGAAAATCGATTATGTTAAAGTGATGCTTGATTATATTCGGTTGTTCGTTCATGTATTACCATGCCTTTCTGCCGGACTGTAATTTAATTTATTATCGGTTCCGGCTTGCCTAAATAGTAGTTTAAACCGCATAGGCAATAATTGCTGATTGTCCAATCTGTTATCAGTCATTTATTTTGAAATTGCTTTTGTTTGTGTATCAATTTCTCTGACCCCCGTGCAAAGAGCCGTGCCAATATATGCCTGTGTTCTGAAACTGATGGATTTACCGACAGCAATATTTACGGTTTGAATATATAACATTCCATTTTCACGTTTTGCGTCGCTGCGAATGGTCATAATAAGCTTTGAATACACGCCTTCGGGGTATTGGACGACATGCATAGTCCCGTCATTCAAATTAGTTGTTGCGCTGGTTGCATTTTCATATTTAACAGCTACGACCGTACCGATAATGTCCTTAGCGACTGTATTTATGAGCATGTCTCCTGTTTTGACCGCTCCGTCAAATTCCTTTTTCTGTATCGGTATTTCAAGCGTATATTCAAGTCTCACGGCCTCTGTTCCGTTTGTTTTACGTATTACGAAAAAATATATTCCTCCGGCGATGATGCAGAGCACTACAACGATTAATAGCGCGTCTACAATATTGAATGAATACTGCCTGCCCGATTTTGTTTGCTCCATGATATAAAAATCCTCCTGTCAATAATTATTGATCTCAGTGCGTTCGCGCTTCGCGCTTTTTGCGCAGGCCACAGCGAAGCCGCATAACACAAAGAATATAAGAAAAACTCTGTAGTTATAAAATATATAATCGGTGAGCCCCACCGCGAGAAACCCTAAAATACCGGATACTGTTCCGACAACGGCCGGATACAGGCTTCGCATCGCTGTGTCCGATGACGAGGCGGCGTCCCGGCAATATGAAAGCGTCTGTTTTAATATAAAGTATATCGCCAATATAAACACGATCAGACCGATCAGCCCTATTTCAGTCGTGATCTGCAGGTATACGTTGTGGCTGTGAGGAGCGGCCTCAATCCCGGCCAGCGAATATTTCGGATAAACCTTTGAAAAAGCGCCCTCGCCCACTCCTATACCGGATGTGAAGTAATCACTGATCATATTAACGACGGCTTTCCATATACTGACACGGTAGCTTGTGGAGGTATCCTTCAGATTACCGATACTTTGAAACCGGCTTATTATTGATGAAGGTAAAACCATTGAAATAAATGGCAGTGAAAGCAGACCGATAATATATATTAAAATGGTGTTTTTAAATGCGAGCAGGAAATATATGAGCATCGCTATTACAAAGCCAAGCCATGCCCCGCGTGACCATGTGTATATGAGAGCCGCACCGGAAGCGCAGAATATAAGAAACAGCGAAGCCTTAGAGAAAAAGTTTTTACGAGAAATAAGAAGAGCAAAAACAATGGGCATAAGAAGAACGAGATATTGAGCGAACACATTCGGATTTTCAAAGGTCGACACAACTCTGCGAGATATATCGGAGAACATTTCCGCATCAATCCAGGTCGTGTCTTCCGCTCCGAAAAAGTTTTGATATATGCCGTAAAGAGATGTAAGTGCCATTGAAAAAATGAATAGCGACAGCATTTGCTTCGCAAGGCGCGACGTTTTTATTAGATTGACAACCAAGAAATATGACAATATGAACAGAAAGCGCAGCAGCGCCGGCTTGATGCTTCCGGAAACATCGGCTGAAACAAACCCGCCGAATAATATCAGTACCGCAAAGAACAATATAAAACAGTCGCTTAAATCGAATTTTATGGTACGTTTTCCGCGGATCAGCTTCAGTGTAAATGATATCCCGGTAAGTATTATAAGAGCCGCCAGCCCCATCGTCGGTGAAAACGGAAGTATAACGGCCAGCGCGAGACATCCGAATTCCGGCTTGTACATGACCATTAAAAACGCGGTAAAAGCGGCCAGCGCGGCGATTATATAAAGCGGATTGATGAAATATGTCAACGCGCCAAGAAAAAGGCCGAAAAAGGGATAAATCAGGCCGCGAAGAACTCTGCGATTTGATTGATCCGGAGTTTTCATAATTTCCATCGGTATGAACCCAAACGCCCCGAATAAAAGCCCTCCGGCGATCCGGCTTTCCGATATAGCCGAACAGAGTGTTGAACGCGAAATGATAACAGGAATCGCAGAAGCCATGAGCGTTATACCGATAACAAGCGGAGTATACGAAGCATCAAGTTTTAAAAAGTATCTCTGTAAAATATATACTGATGTCGTGGTTATTCCGAAAAAGAACACTCCGATCCCGACCGACTTCATATTTGCGGACAGCAAACAGTTAACGGCGTTTCTGTACAGATGCATGAATAGGCTGTCCTCAACAGGACGTGATATCTTGTTTTTAATGGTCAGCTTTGAAGCGGAGCGGTTGAAAAAGCGGGAAAACAGAGAGAACAATATACTGCTTTTTAATTTCGTTTCTGCTTCGTCGTAGCGGGTAAATATCTGTACAATAAAAGAGCTGCGCGCGTTTTTTGATAAGAAATTGCAAAATACCATCAGATATCCGATGATTATGCTTTCACGGCAGCTTCGGATCAATGAATTGCCGTCGCGTAATTTCATGCTTTTTTCCTCCCGGATTTTGAATTCAGAAATGCCTGCGAATAAGGTTCGCGGATGATAATCAGAGAAACGGCGTATACCGCCGCGCCGGGTATGAATACGGCCGCGCAAACGCCTGCGTTTTTCCAGAATCCGCAGGTGAAGGCATCCGCGCCTATTAAAACAACTGTCAAATTCATTACGGCATAGGATAATACGGCCGACACGGCTGCTTTGGCGGTCCAGAGTGCGTCCCGTGTTTTGAAAAAGCCCTTGATGCTTCCGGCGCAGCAAAGCATGACCAGCGCCGAAACCCATAATCCGCATGACATCGCGGCGGCGGCGGAGGATGGACCGAGCTTTAATATCGAAACGAAAAGATACGACAGCAGAAAGTCGGACACGATTCCCGAAAGAGCGGCGGTGGCTGGGACAGAGTTTTTTCCGAGCGCATAAAAGCTGCGTGACATGACTTCGCACACGGCGAAAGCCGGTATCGCGGTCGAAACCGCCTTAAGAGCCGCCGCCACAAGCCTGCACGAATTTACATCAAAGCTGCCGCGCATATATATAACGGCCGTAATGTTTGGAGAGAGTACTGTCATGGCGCATAATACAGGAAGAGTGATAAGAAGTGACACAAACAACGCTTCGCGCGCAGCCTCGTTGAAGCCGACGTTTTCCGCGTTTCCCGCGTGTTCGTTTGCCGCGCGGCGCGACATCTCCGGAAAGGAATAGTTGCAAATACCGTATGTGAGTATGCCTGCCGCAATGATGAAAAGCGTCGTCGCGTATTCAAACGCCGGCACAGCTCCCTCTGTACCGGAACGCAGAGAAAAATCAAGCCCTATCAGAAGCGAAAATGGAATAAGCCACGATCCGGCGACGACCTTGGGCGTTGCTTTAAGGGCTTTGAGAAAGGCTTTATTGCCGAAATCAAAGAGCGCGTAAAACCTGAAGCCGCGCTTTTTAAGCGGAATAATAAGCGTTACGAGCTGAATGCCCCATGCCGCGAGATAGGCGGCCGCAAGCCCGGCAATTCCGAATGAACGGTCAAAAAACAGAAAATAAATTATTACAAAAGAATTGGAGAAGCAGGAGATCAAAGAGGGAAAGATGAATTCTCCGCGAGACTGCAGGACTCCGACAAGAGTATAGGCGGATCCTGCAAGCATTATCAGCGGCAGCATGATCCTGAACAGCCGTACCGCCAGCTCAAAAGTTGTTTTATCAAGACCGGAGGCGAGCATCGAAATCATGCCGCGCGCAAATATAAGTCCCAGAGCTGTTATAATTCCGGTAAGCAACAGGATAAAATTCAGGTATATACCGGCAAATTTGTCCGCTTCGTCAAATCTGCGCTCGTCTGCGGCAGAAACAAGGCTGTTGTATACCGGGATGAAACATCCGAGTATTGCCGAACCGAAAAGGATATCAAAAAAAGAAAGCGGAATACGGGAGGCCGCTGAAAAAGCGGTTGCTTCCGGAGAGGTTCCGTAGTGAGATGCGAGAAGAATCCCGCGGAGCATTCCGAGCAGCTTTGAAAACGCCGTTGCGGCGACCATTACGGAAACTGTTTTTACAGCAGAACGTTTCATGCTTATGTTTTTTCATGCCTTTCGGGTTTTATATCAACTTCTGTTCCCATATTATTGCATATCAAATCCGGGCGCTTATCAAGAGTGAGACGCACGGCCTGTTCGTGCCGCCATTTGGCGATCCGGGCGTGATTGCCGGAGGAAAGCACCTCCGGGACGGCTTTTCCGTGAAATATGGGAGGACGAGTATACTGAGGGTATTCAAGCAGTCCGGAATAAATGCTTTCGTCTGTAAAACATTCGTCAGCGGGCAGCACCTTGTCGACAAGACGGGAAACACAGTCCACAACGACCGCGGCGGGAAGCTCGCCTCCCGTCAGGACATAATTACCTATTGATATTTCCTCGTCGACGATTTCCTCAATGATCCGTTCGTCCACGCCTTCATAATGTCCGCAGAGCAGGATCACGTGACCCTTTTCCTTGAGCTGCGCGGCGGTGTTTTGATCGAACAGGCGACCTTTCGGAGACAGGTAGACCGTATATGGCTTGTATCCCAGGCTTTCGGTTATTGCGGCGTAGCAATTGTATATGGGCTCAGGCGCCATGAGCATTCCGCGTCCGCCTCCGTACGGGGTATCGTCGACCTTTCGATGCTTATCTGTCGAATAGTCTCTTATGTTATAACAGTTTATTTCTATATATCCCGAGCTTCTTGCACGTCCGATGATAGATTGTGAAAAAATTGTATCCATCATTTCCGGGAAGAGTGTCATTATGTCAAATCGCATTTATTCGCAAAGCTCCGAAGCCTTTTGCATTATAATAGATTCAATTTCCGGAACAAAGCCCTGCGGTATACCATAATAGATCGTGCTTCCGTCCGGTTCATATCCGCCTTCTGCGTACATATGAGTTGTGCATATGTATCCGATTTCCCCGTTTGAATATCCGGCCACCATGACCTTACGGTCGGGGAGCAGCGCCTTGAAAAGCGCGTCATATTCGACGACTGCTTCGCCTTCCAGCGCGAATATCGTGAATTTATCGCCGAAATCTATGCGTTGAATTGAATACGGAATTTCCGTCGGCAGGCTTTCATAATTTTCGTAAAACCAAGTGTATACCTCCGGCAGCACGCCTGTGGAGGATTTAGACAGCGAGAGGTATTGTGCCTTTGTCGTCTTGTTTTCCTGAAGAGGGATTGTGAAACGTGCGACTTTTGCCGATACAGAGCCGTCAAGACAGGTCATATCACCTGCTTTGCCGTTGCACAAAGCGACGACGGAGCTGCCCAGTCTGCTGCCGCAGGCTTCGGCGCCCTCATATGAAACCTTGAACGCGCTTCCATCTTCGGTTAAAGCGCGTGTTTTAAGATCTCCGCCACAGCCTTGAATGAACACCGCGGTGGTGCCGGGGATTTTTTTCTCTATATAATTTCTGGCGTATCCCACATAATCAGCTGTAATATAATCACCGTTCATAGTGCTCGGATGACATGCAAAATTAAAAAGCACAGCTTTGACCTTATCATTGCATACCGCTTTTATGACCATGACATTGTCGTTGCGGGGGCCCGCGTCCCACGGCTGCCAATAACAGACTCCGCCCTTTATCAGTCGGCGGTTTATTGAAACAAATTTTGCGGGGCTTTCTCCGATATAAATCGCGCCTTCTTCAAGGTCGTCGAGCGCGGCCTTTACAGTCTGAAACGCGGTTTCGTAAAACCAGTCCGAATATTCCTTCACATATCCGCCGAGCCCGTGTGTATTCGTGAGCGTATTCGGAGCGGAATGCGTATGGCTGGCATTGAACATCAGGGCGTTTTTATCAACACCCAATTCTTTTTCAATTCTTTCACGGAGCTGGTCCGTGAGGCCCTTATCCCATCCGAGCGTATCGGCGGCGACAATAACGCTTCGCTTTCCTTCACATTCGAAAGCGACAGCGTCCATTTCTATATCGTCGTGTACTCCGAGATATTTTCTATCAATATTTCCAAAGCCTGTCAGGTGTATCGGCACCGTCGGATTCGTGCATACGGAGGCCGCTCCGATTTTCATCAATGATTTATCCTGAGTAAATACCGAGCTCATTGTATCAGTGCCAGAGGAAATTTTCTCCGGAATATTGCATGCTGAAAATGAAACGGATGAGGAAACAAGAAGCGCAGCGGCAGCCAGCACCGCGGCAATTACACTTTTTTTCATTGTTATATAATGCCTTTCCTTATATTTCAGAATCAAAAATGCCTTTGGGCGGAGAAATAAAAATGCCGGCGGATGTATCGATTTTCGCTATGAATTCCTTTACCGCGGGAAACAAATATGTTTTTTCTCCGCTTTTGATTTCATATACATCATTGGCTCCTTTATTAAAAACATCAGTCAGCTTTCCATAGATTTTTCCGGTCGCGGCATCTATGACCTCAAGGCCGAGAATATCGCTTATGAATACAGCTCCGTCAGGAATGGGAATATTTTTTCTGTCCGCATAAAGTGTTTTGTTTTTTAATGCCATTGCTTTGTCTACGTGATCAATTTTATCAAAGCTGATCAGCAGAAGCGTCCCCTGCTGACGCGAGTTGACCACGTCCAGAGCCTCAATGCCTCTATCGTCGAGAAAAAACTGCTTGATAGCGAGTGCCGTTTCGGCCGAGTCGCACCAATGCTCGACTTTGACTTCTCCTGACAGCCCGTGAGTGTTGACAATTCTTCCGGCTTCAAGGTACTGTTTTATCATTGATATTTTTCCCTTTCTTATAAAAATCGATAATTCGATTATAGCTTTTAGATAATATCCTATGTTTTTATTAAAAATCGTGAAAAACTGTCACTTGCTCCGAGGCTGCGGCATACAATGGAATGAGGCGGATATAAACGTACATTCCGCGGAATGAAGCGGATATAAACGTACATTCCGCACATAAAGGAGCTGTTCATATGAAAAACATCGAGAAGATATGGGGCATAGCGGTATCGGCCTTCGGGCTTGGAATATTGATCGCTTTTTTTCTGCCACAGTGTGTCCTTGTGGTACTTGAGGCGATAGTTATTGTAACGGCGGGAATCTTGTTTTTAAGATGTTGCTGAGCTCTCAGCCTCTGTCGACAAAAACAGGTTCCACATCGGATTCAGGCTGCTTATCGGCGTCGGGATAATAAGGAATGATCATATATTTTTTAATTATAGGGTATACGGCGTATGCGGATATGAAAGCGCAAAGTGAAAAGGTGATTATAAACGGCATTACTACTCCGATCGGTGGGAACATCATATAGAAAAAGTAATTAATGCTGATTGTAAGAAGTATGCCTATAAACGCGAGCAGATTGCGTTTGATTCCCAGAAGTGCGAAAATGAATGAGTTTTTAATTATTTTATATGTGTTGAGCTTAAAGGTTACAAGGATGATATACATATAGAATCTCATTGCCGCATATATGAATCCGAGTCCTATCGAAACGTAAAACATTAGCTGCATTCCGAAGCCGATGCTCTGCATATAATAGAAATAATACAGATCGAAGCTAATAACCGATAATAATGCTATATCGACAATTCCGAGAAGCAGTCCCTGGAAAAAGTTTTTCTTTATTGTAAGGAAAAAATCGGACCCTACATCCGCGTGTTCTTCTTTGGCGAAATTCCGTGTGACATACGCCATGCCGACATTGGCCATCCCGAAAGTCAACAGAACCAGCAGCGTCAGATAGTAAAGTATCCTTGTCGTTGCGCTCGGATATCCGGATTCGATCATAAAGCCGTGAACACCCATGAGAGCGTAATAAGCCGGCCCTTTGGAATAAAGCCCTGCTCCATAGAGGATCGGATAAAACATTTTTGCCGGTGTGTTAAACGGTATGTCAAAGTTTCCGGAAAGCCCCAGAAGGCCGAAAAAAACAGGAAAATTGAAGAAGACATACAACAGGTTCATGCTTACGAGCTTCCAAAACCGTCTGCCGAGCACCGGAAAGAAGTTTGTAAAGGTGAATCTTTTATCATTTTTGTCTTTTTTTACGCCAGCTCCGGGCTTAGAGTAGTCGACCAGTCCTTTGAATAGCTTTGCCACGATGAATTTCCTCCGGTTTAGATCTTTTTGAATTTTAGTTTATTTATACTGCCATCCGAGTTCGTCCGAAAGAGAAAACACGGTCTTGAGAGCATTTATATACCAAAAGATACTGATTATAAGACCTACCGCCGAATAAACGGCGCTGAGGTCAGGAAAAGCATAACCGATAAACCCGAAGATAGAGAGAAAAACGGTGAATATCGAAAGAGATATCGCAGCGGGTTTTGCTGCTTCCTTTGAGCTTTCGCGCAGAAAGCCAAGCGCCGATACCATACGCATACCGAGCAGGGCAACAGAGGCGATTATGAACACCTGTTCAGCAGCAGAAAGAACGGCGGATAGCGGCTGATATCTGAATAATATGTTGAAATCCGCGGCGAGCTTTCCGACACAATAAAACCTGTATATATAAGCGCACAGTGAAACCGCCGATCCCAGCAGCATGACTGACAGCGCCATGAATCCTGACGCTGTTTTTCCGTCGATCTTATTAAGAAAATAAACTGCGGCAGCGGCAAGAAAGAAAAATATGAAATTAGGTATAATGCTCACCTTGTCAATATAGACATTGAGAAGGAAAAAAAACGCCAGCGGCATCAACGCAAAAGCGTTGTTCAGGTTCACCTTGATCCACAGCCTTTCATCCGGTGCAATTTCGGCATCAAATGTCTTCTGCAGCGCAGACGAAAAACCATTTTCGCGGGTACATAACCGGAAAAACTTTCTCACATATACGACCGCCGGAATGAAAATAGCCATTCCCAGCACAAAACAGAGCATGATCGTCAGATTCTGTGAGAAAACAAAACGCTTGATATCTGACTGCACGCTCTCCGAAAACTGGTTTGTTATGCGAGGATCGAAAAGATTCATGAATTCCGGAATAAAAGCAAGTATATTTTTTGCTACGAAAAAGATAATTATAAAGAATTTCGTTTCCGCAGAAGCATCCATGACTGTGTTGAAGCTGTATCTTGTCGCAAGATATGAATAACCGCTGTAAAGGGAAGTAAAGAACTTTATAATCAGCCATGTTTCTATGACGGCAAAAGAAAAGGTGCATAAAAGCAGTGCGTTTGCTTTTTCCAGAGAAGTCAAGCACATAAGCTGTACGAGCACGACAGCCACCATTTTCGAAACGGAGGACAGAGCAAGCCATTTTACGGTTTTGCGGGCTTCATAAATACGCGGTTCCATCAGCGAAAGCTTCATTAGTGCTTTATAAATAATTATACAGCCGATAAAATCGGGCAGAGGGTCTATAATATTTACGGTCGGATTCATTAAAAATAATAATCCGGCGAATACTGCGCCAAAACCCATTTTGTCCGTCCTTTGTTTTGATTTTATATATTTGGGGACGCTGTCCCCAAACCCCTGCCGGGAGACTTTTTCGGGAAAAAGTCCCCGAACCCGCAAAAAGCTCATTATTGATTACGAGTTTTAGGGGATTCTTAAGGAGCCTTTTCCCAAAAGGGTCAAATTCGTGACGCTGTTCCCGGAATTGTATCGTGAAAACGATTTTTTAAAAACTCAATATTAAATTTAAATGAGTTTAAGGGGATTCTTAAGGAGCCTTTTCCTAAAAGGGTTATAATTTCAAAAACTCAATATTAAATCCAAATGAGTTTTAGGGGATTCTTAAGGACCCTTTTCCCAAAAGGGTCCTTAAGCGGAGCCTCGGATTTAATCAAGTATAATTTTTCTGAATGCTTCGAAGATAAGAAGCACGTTTGTAATTATCCATGCCACTCCAAAAAGCGAGACGAGCGGGGTGCCGTAACCGTATACCGCGGGATAAAAGCTGCCTGCTATTGTCACAGCGAGATATACTCCGTAATATACTCCCGTAAGGGCAAATCCGAATTTAAGCTTGTCGCAAAAGCGTTTCTGACCGGAGCATGTCAACGCGATATCTCGTATCCCGAACAGAAGCAGATAATGATATATAAGCATTACTGCGACAGTCACGTAGCCGATTATATTATTAATGATCTGTCCGAACGAACCGAAAAATCCAAACAGGCGAAAATTATCAAGCATCGTATACAATGATACCGGAATCATGAATATTGCCGCGTATCTTGCGAGCCTGAGCTTATCGGAATAAGGAGAAAGCTTATTGAGTCCCAAAAGCATCATCGACCATGCGATAATGTCCGGGAAAATATCGAATGTCATCTTCGAATCCGTGCCGAAAGCCACGGAAAACGAAGCGAGGAACATGTATCCGATGAGAAGAAGACCGAAGCCCATTATTCAGAATCCTTGTTTCCGGCTCCGCAGCATTTTTTATACTTTTTACCGCTTCCGCACGGGCACGGGTCATTCCTGCCGACTTTACCTGCAGCAGCTTTCGCGGGCTTTTTCTTGACAGGTTCGGAATCGTCTCCATGAGACTCGCCTGTAACTTTCAGAACCTGTGTGCGTTTGATCTCACGGCGCG
Source organism: Oscillospiraceae bacterium (assembly GCA_034925865.1). Taxonomy (NCBI): domain Bacteria; kingdom Bacillati; phylum Bacillota; class Clostridia; order Eubacteriales; family Oscillospiraceae; species Oscillospiraceae bacterium. Next base: position 136,519 of record JAYFRN010000007.1, read on the forward strand.
GCATGACGTTTAACAGCTGCATGACCGTGTCGGTTCGTATCGCGTCGACCATTTCGTCAAACATCTGAGAGCCTTCGATCTTATATTCGGTAATCGGATTCCGCTGTCCGTATGCCTGAAGTCCGATGCTGTCCATAAGGTCGCTCATTGCGTCGATATGATCCATCCATTTGCTGTCGACATTTCTTAAAAGCACCATTCGTTCAACTTCGCGGAAGGTGTCAGTGCCGATCGTTTCATCAAAAATTGTTTCTTTTTCGGAATAGCGTTTATGAGCGCGCTCGGTCAGCATTTTCACAATATCTTCTTTACTGAGCTTGCCGATGGAATTCTGGTCGTATTTAAAATCGTCCGCGGTTGTAAGGGTATTTATAAACTGCGCGCGCAGCGCTTCGAAATTCCATTCATCCGGAACATCGGAAGAACAATAAGCTTGTACGCTTGATTCGATGAGAGATCCGAGCATTTCCATAATGGTGTCTCTGAGGTTTGCTCCGTCAAGTACATCCCGGCGCTGTTTATAAATTATGTTGCGCTGCTGGTTCATGACATCATCGTACATCAGGACGTTTTTACGGCGGGTAAAGTTCGTGCCTTCAAGACGTTTTTGAGCGGATTCTATTGAGTTGGAAATTATTTTTGCGTCGATGGGCGTATCCTCGTCAAGACCGAGGGTATTTACCATGCTTATCATCCGATCGCTTCCGAAAAGCCTCAGCAGATCATCTTCAAACGAAAGGAAGAATACCGATGCTCCCGCATCGCCCTGACGTCCGCTTCGCCCGCGGAGCTGGTTGTCTATGCGGCGTGATTCATGACGCTCTGTTCCGATTATATACAGCCCTCCGGCCGCTTTTACTTTTTCCGCTTCAGGTTCGATCTCCGCCTTGAATTTGGCTTCTTTATCGGCAAATCTGCGCCTTGCGTCCAATATGCTTTCATCACTGGTTTCAAAATAGCTGTCGGAAAGGGTAAGAAGCTCGTCCTCCACGCCTTCCTTCCTCAGCTCGGATTTTGCCATGTATTCCGGGTTTCCGCCGAGCCGGATATCCGTTCCTCTTCCGGCCATGTTTGTCGAAATTGTCACCGCGCCGTATTTTCCGGCTTGTGCGACTATTTCAGCTTCCTTTGTGTGTTGCTTCGCGTTCAGCACATTATGCTCGATGCCTTCCTTTGAAAGCAGCTTGCTCAACACTTCGCTCTTTTCTATCGAAACGGTGCCGACAAGGACAGGCTGCCCCTTGGAGTGGGCGGCTTTGATTTCTTCAATGATTGCACGGTATTTTCCATCAACAGTTTTATATACCCTGTCTGGACGGTCGTCGCGTATCATAGGTTTGTTTGTAGGAATTTCTATTACATCCAGCGCGTATATCTCTCTGAATTCGTTTTCTTCAGTAAGAGCGGTACCGGTCATGCCAGAAAGCTTTCCGTACAGTCTGAAATAATTCTGAAATGTGATTGTGGCGAGAGTTTTTGATTCTTTTTCTACCTTAACGCCCTCTTTTGCCTCAATTGCCTGATGCAGTCCGTCGGAATATCTGCGTCCGAGCATCAATCGTCCGGTAAAGGCATCGACAATAATGACCTCGCCGTCCTTGACGACATAATCAATATCGCGTTTCATAACGCCTACGGCTTTTATCGCCTGATTTATATGATGGGAAAGCGTTGCATTTTCGGGCGAACCGAGGTTTTCTATTCCGAAATGCTTTTCTGACTTATCGATGCCCTTCTGCGTCAATACGGCTGTTCGGGCTTTTTCGTCTACGATATAATCGGCGTCGATGTCTTCGTCAGATTGCTTTGCATCAATTTCCTTGATTCTGAACTGCTTCAGCTTTTTTGCGAAAATGTCTGCCGCGCCGTAAAGCGGCGTAGAGTCGTCGCCTTCGCCTGAAATTATAAGCGGAGTGCGCGCTTCATCTATAAGTATACTGTCGACTTCATCCACTATCGCAAACGCATGTCCGCGCTGAACCATCTGGTTTTTATATACAACCATATTATCGCGCAGATAATCGAAGCCGTATTCGTTATTTGTTCCATATGTTATGTCGGCGTTGTATGCGGCTTGCTTTTCGGCGCGGTCGCCGCCGTGTACCACGAGGCCTACCGACAGCCCCAGATAGTTATATATTTTTCCCATCCATTCGCTGTCGCGTCTGGCAAGATAATCGTTCACTGTAACAATATGCACGCCTTTTTCGGTGAGCGCGTTCAGATAAGCGGGAAGCGTTGCGGCAAGCGTTTTTCCTTCGCCTGTCTTCATTTCCGCGATCCTTCCCTGATGCAGAACTATTCCGCCTATAAGCTGTACACGGAAATGCCTCATGCCGAGAACTCTGCCGGCGGCCTCGCGGACAACGGCAAAAGCGTCAGGAAGAATGTCGTCGGTAGTTTCGCCCGCGGCAAGGCGTGATTTCAATATTGCTGTCTGCTTTTTAAGCTCCGCGTCGCTCATGCTTTTATATTTGTCTGAGAGAGCTTCTATTTTATTAACAGTGGGTATTATGCGCTTTATTTCATTTTGGCTGTGAGTGCCGAATACTTTTGTGATAATGCTCATTTGTTCCTCCGGAAAATTGGATGTATAATTACACAAAATATATTATAACACCGAAAAGTTCATCCGCAAGCTAAAAATGTAAACTTTGTATAATTTTTATTAAAAGCTCCTTATTTTTTTGATTTTTACATATCATATAACTATGAAAAGATATATCGCCAAAAACAGAAGGTCGAGAAAATTTTTCGCGTATGTGCTGCTTATAACTACTGCCGCTTCAATTCTGTTTATCTATACGGAGCTGAGGCTTCGTCCTGTTGCCTCCGAATTGGCTCTTGCGCGCGCACGGAGCGTTGCAATTACGGTTATGGGCGAATCCGTGTATGAGGTGATCGACGCCGATGGAATTACATATGACGATATCATACATTTTGAGAAAGATAATAACGGACGAATCAGCGCGCTTACCACAAACATAGTAAAGCTTAATATATTGAAAAGCAAAATATCCCTTGAAATTCAAAAGCGACTCAACAATATTCAGTCACCAGAGCTTGTCATTCCGCTCGGAAGTATTCTCAACGGTGAATTCTTTTCCGGCAAAGGGCCGGGTATCAGGATAAAGCTGCTCCCTGCCGGAAGCGCCGCGGCGGAAATCACAAACGTATTCACCGAAGCCGGGATCAATCAGACGCGCCATCAGATCATGCTGCGCGTGTCGCTGTCCGTGTCTGTGATCCTTCCGACAAGCACGGTATCGACCGATGTCGTAAGCAGCGTCTGTATCGCCGAAACGGTCATAGTGGGAGAAGTGCCCGAATCCTTTACGCAAGTCATAACCTCGGATAGTACTATTCCCGGATTGATAAACGATTATAACGCAGAGGACAAACTCAATAAATGATATAACCCTGTATACCGGAGTGAAAAAAGTATAAAATACAAGTCGCCTTATAATAAGGGAAGAGCTTACTGATGAAAGAAACATTGGTTTTATGTTTGGAATAATACTATATGGAAGAAATCAAAGCTTCTGTGACTTAACCACTACCGGAATAATTAAACGAAGCACCGTAGCATCCCGAACCGCATCGCGGTTCGGGATGCTGTTTTTACGCATTGCATTGCTGACTGCGCTTATTATATAGAGTATATATGCAATCGTAATAAAGCCTGATTTCTCGTTATGTAATAAATAATTATATTATAACCTCCGAATACAACAAAATAGTTGTTGACATAAGTTGCCATTGGTGATAATATGGCAATAGTAATATGAACATATTTATTATGAAGCTTTTTCTATGCAAAGCTGCTTATAAAAAAACATTTGAATATTTCAAAAAATATTTTTAAAAAGTTGACACCTATCGGTCTGTTTTTTACGTTTATATATATAGAATCAATCGCGTCTAAATTTCAAAACTATTACGTGTAATTCTCCCACAAATAATCAAAAATGGATATTCGAATTCACAAAGCCAGATTTTGATCATACTACATGGCTTTGGGGTGGAATCATCCATAGGTCAACGGTGCGGCAGCATCAAATTATATGCTGACATCCGGATATGGTTCAAGATTGAAAAACGGAGAGAGAGGTTTTCATTCAGGAATTGATATAACAAATTCACCATATGGTAACACTCCAATTTATCCTGTGGCTGAAAGCATTATATCTGATTATGGTTTTTCTTCTTCAAGAGGTAATTACATAGTATATGAAGTAAAAAATCAACATTTAATCCAAGTCCTAGCATATAAATAATAAATCTACTGATAATCTTATTATTATATTGGAAAGAGGTTAAGCAATGAAATATATAAAGCTTATATCAATACTTTTGTTTATGTGTATGGTTCTTCTTGCATGTGCAAATCCTTACGAAACCG